>NZ_JANSHV010000037.1:0-9342 GCF_047461775.1 Synechococcus sp. R6-5 | reverse complement strand
GCAGTGTTCAGCGTAAATGTATCAGAAACTTATGCAGGCTTTTGTTGCAGGGGCTACAGGAGAAACCGGACGCCGCATTGTCAAAGAGTTGGTGGGCCGCGACATCCCGGTACGGGCGCTGGTGCGCAGCCATGAGCTGGCCGCTCGGGTTTTGCCCCCCGAAGCGGAAGTGGTGGTGGGGGATGTGCTGGATCCGGCCACGCTGGAGACGGGCATGGAAGGATGCACGGTGGTGCTCTGTGCCACCGGGGCCAGGCCCAGTTGGGATCCCTTTCAGCCCTACCGAGTCGACTATGAAGGCACCAAGAACCTGGTCGATGTGGCCAAAGCCAAAGGGATCCAACACTTTGTTTTAATCTCTTCCCTGTGTGTTTCCCAGCTGTTCCATCCCCTCAACTTGTTTTGGCTGATCCTGGTGTGGAAAAAACGGGCGGAAGAATATCTGCAAAAAAGCGGCCTCACCTACACCATCGTTCGACCGGGGGGCCTAAAAAACCAAGACAACGACGATGGCATTGTCCTATCCAAGGCGGATACCCTCTTTGACGGCAGCATCCCCCGCACGAAAGTAGCCCAAGTGGCCGTCGAAAGTTTATTCCAGCCCGCCGCCCAAAATCGCATCCTTGAGATCATCGCCAAGCCGGGTGTGCCCAACCAAGAATGGAGCGCCCTCTTTGCCATGGCAGGATAGGATGTTCGCGCCAGGCTTGCCCTCAACTCTCCTCTGCCTTGGAATCAGCAGACTTCGCCAACTGCTGCAAGCGATCTAGGATCCGCGCCTCAGCGTTAGCATCGTGGAGTCGCAACGTCAGGCGGGGCACCCGCAACGAAGCCGTAATCCGGCCTGAGGGCAGATCCAGCCACACCAGTTGCCCTTGAAAACAGCGACAAGCGGCTCCCCATTCCTGGGCCAGAGCCTCTACCTCTGACCAGACAAGGCAACGTGGCAGCAGCAGGTCGGTGGCCCACCCCGCTCCACACTCCCGCCGCCTGAGGACACGCACCTGCATGGATCCCTACATCCGCAAGGACTCCGTCCCGCTGACGCGAGCGGCGTAAAACTCGCACCAGGGATCCCCTTTCTCTCTAGCCTTGGTCTCCTGGCCGTGGAAGAGCCCACCCCGCTGGAAGAGGCGGTTGTAGAAGACTTGATCCAAAACCGGCTTCTGCTGGATGTTGCCGTTGTAGACCAGATTCATCATCGCCGGCACCGCCCCTTGAGCAAAATAGCAGGCGGGATCTTCTGCCCGTGGGTAGGAAGCCAAAAAGTAGTTGGCTTCGTAGTTGCCATCAATGGCCACCCGGCAAGACTGGCCACTCACCACCTCCAAAGCCTGCCAGCGACCCCACCCCAGGCTGCTGGCCACCGCATAGCCGCCGTGGATCCAGTCCGTGTCCTTCTCCAGCATCGGCCCCACCAGGGTTTCCCACTCCACCGATTCCATGATGTTGCCGAAGGTGTAGAAGACACAAACATGCCCCGACTCGCGGATAAGAGCTTCCCCCACCCCCATCAGCTCAGCCTGCACCGCCTTCAGCTCCTGTAAAAAGCGATATTGAATGCGGTTGCAGTAGTTGGCAGGCATGCGCGTTAGCAACACGTTAAACGCGCGAATCTGCCCCTGATCATCTCCGGCCAAAGGCAAGCCCCACAGAGCTTCGTTGACCGCATCGTAGTCCACTGCTGTTGTGGGCCGGGGGAACTGGAGCGGCTGCTCGATCAACTTGCCCATCCCTGGACTGGGAGTCAACAACTGGGGCCGCGGCAGCCGAGTGGCCTGGATCACGCAGTGATCCTTGCGCGTAACGGCCATACACTCCGTTTCTTCTGCCCCGTAGCTTCCCAGCTCGCCAAACGTGGCATCCAGAGCTGCCGCCACATAGCCCACCGCCAAGTGGTCAATGGGACGTGTGCGGTTGACCTGATCCCCGTACTTGCTCAGCCAACCTTCTGCATAGTGAGAATGGGTAAGCTGCACTTCCCCGCCTGAAGGTGTCACCTCAAACGCCAGCCGCCCAAATCCTAAAAAACTGAAGATCTGAGCTGCTACTGCCAGGCGCTCTTGGGTCTCCTGAATGCCAAGAGCCTTGAAAGCTCCGTACAGAAGACTGTAAAAGATCTCCTGGGCTGCGGTGCGCAGAATTCCCACTCCATCGATCCAGTCGGGATCTTCAATAGTCTGCTGCAGGAAGAGGTTGTAGTGATGGCAGTGGAAGATAACCGGCTCTCCAAACAAAGTAGGGGCTTTTGGGAAACGCTTTGATGACAACCCGCAACGCCGAAGTGCCGGCCAAAAGGTAGTCCGCCTCTTGGTCAGAGCTGACAAGCTGGCATAGACGACTGTTGGCCTGGACTAGGTCGCTGGCATAGGTGCCCAAAAGTTCTAGGGCCTGCTCCTCTTGGCTATCACTGACGTAGGTTACTTTGGCTACTGTAGCACCATCAGTGGCCCGCCCTATCAAAACAGCAATCAAGCCCGGAAGGCCGGCAATGTGCTGTTCAATCACGCTGCTGAGGGTTCGGATAGCCATGATCTGACTCCTTCCTGCGGCTACATGGGATAGTTTAAGTATATACACGGGATATTGGAGTGCCTAGTGAACTAGGATGGATCGGATATTTCCAGAGAAATCTCCTGACCGGCTTAGCTCCAGGGATCCCAGTGCTCATGAAATTGGCCTTCCAAGATGGCCTGACGCATCTTCTGGGTGTAGCGCATCAGCTCCGTGATGTTGTGGATGGAGAGCAGAGTGTAGCCCAGGATCTCCTGGGCGCGGATGAGGTGGCACAAGTAGGCTCGGCTAAAGTGGCGGCAGGTGTAGCAGGGACAGTCGGGATCGATGGGATCCAGGCTGCGGCGGTGCTCGGCATTTTTGATGTTCCAGCGTTTGCCCCGGCTGATCACCGTGCCATGGCGGGCATAGCGGGTGGGGATCACGCAGTCAAACAAATCCACTCCGGCGGCCACGGCGGCCCGCATCTCTGCATAGGTGCCCACCCCCATGAGATAACGGGGGCGATCTGCCGGCAGTAGAGGGGCTGTTTGCCGCACAACGGCGTGCATAAACTCGACCGGCTCCCCCACACTCACCCCGCCAATGGCATAGCCCGGCAGATCCAACCGACAGACCTCTTCCACCGCCCGCCGGCGCAGCTCAGGGTAAACTCCCCCCTGCACAATGCCAAACAAAGCCTGATCTGAGCGGCGATGGGCTTTCACGCAGCGTTTCAGCCACTGGGTGGTTCGCCGCACCGCTGCTTCCACTTCCTCAGGGCTGGCAGGGTAGGGCGGGCACTCGTCGAAGGCCATGATCACATCGGCACCCAAGGCATTTTGAATCTGGATGGATAGCTCTGGGGTGAAGTGAATGATGCGGCCATCGAGAGGAGAGCGGAACGTCACTCCCTCCTCGTTGATTTGGCGAATGGCGCTGAGGCTAAAGACCTGAAAGCCGCCTGAATCGGTGAGGATGGGGCCCGACCAGCCCATAAAGCGGTGTAGCCCCCCTGCCGCTTGAATGATGCTTTCGCCAGGTTGCAGGTGGAGATGATAGGTGTTGCTGAGGATGATGTGGGCACCTGTCTCCTTGAGCTGGGCCGGGGTGAGGGTTTTCACGTTGGCCAAAGTTCCCACCGGCATAAAGCAAGGGGTTGGGATCCCGCCGTGGGGGGTGACGAAGTATCCCGCCCGCGCTTGGGTATGGGGGCAGGTGCCCTCGCAGGTGAAGGTAAAGTCGGCCAAGGTCAGCGTTATCGGCTTTAATCTTGTGCGCAGCAGAGCTTAGCACAGATAGAGCCGCCGGCAAGGGATCCCTTTTGCCAGCCTTGACAGGGATCCCCTGCTTTGGGCACACTTGTAGATCGCCGCGGAACTGGCGGAATGGTAGACGCGCTAGATTCAGGTTCTAGTGGCAGCAATGCCATCGGGGTTCAAGTCCCCGGTTCCGCACTCCCCCAAAATGGGTTTCAGGGGATACTGCCAGGTTGTCCGGCTTCACCTCCACTTCTAGAGGGTCAGCTCCTTTTCGATTTGGCCAAGCTTGATGCGGGCAAGGGCCAAGTTGCTTTTCTCTCGATCCAGAACCAGATAGAAAAACAAACCAGAGATGTGCTGGACTAGATGCATTAGGTGGTACTGAGTCTCCAGCAGGATAAGAATCTCCTCGATTTTGTCAGTAAGCTTAAGAGACTCAGCAACTCGCATTTTGGCGCGAATTACTTCTGTATTTCCGGCGATTGCCAGCTCCAAGTTAGCTTCAGGAAAAGCGGAGCTGTTGGTGCCCTTATATCCCAAGCACATCCCAGTTTTCCAATCCCCCAGCGCTATCCCCAGTGCTCCATCGATGCTCAGAGCTTTTACCAAACTGTCTTGGAGTTTTTGCATGACTGAGAGTATTCCCCCTTTACAAAGCTCGTCGCTCTATAGTAGGTCTTCCGTTGAGAAATTTCAACTCGAAGCTTGCTTAATTTGCAGGAGCTAGAAGAGTAGCTGACGCAGGCGTGGTGAAAATGTAGCGAACTGAACCAACGGGAAGCTGGTTTGGGGATCGGATCCCTGTAGCTTCCGGTGGAGAGGCTTGGAAGTTATGCTGGGGTTACCTCTTTTACCTTGAGACTATCGACCTCCGAGATCGGTGGATCGGGATCCCTTTCTCTCCGCTTAGTTTGACCTATGCCTAAGGCCCCCCTCCCTCCCAACGAAGAGCAGCGGCTGGCTGCCCTGCGGCAGTATCAGATTCTCGATACGGCACCTGAAACTGCCTTTGACGAGATCGTCCGCCTTGCCGCCTACATCTGCGGCACGCCCATTGCTCTGGTCAGCCTTGTCGACGAACACCGCCAGTGGTTTAAAGCCAAATTCGGCGTCGATGTGCAGGAGACTCCCCGGGATGTGGCCTTCTGCGCCCACGCCATCTTGTCGCCTAAAGAGCCGCTGGTGGTGCCCGATGCCACTCAGGATCCCCGCTTTGCCGATAACCCGTTTGTCGCTCAAGAGCCCCACATTCGCTTTTACGCTGGCATTCCCTTGGTAACTCCAGAAGGGCAGGCCCTGGGCACGCTTTGCGTTGTCGATTATCAGCCTCGGCAGCTTAGCCCGGAGCAATTGGAGCAGCTCAAGGCCCTGGCCCATCAGGTGGTGGCCCAACTGGAGCTGCGCCGTACTTTGAGGGAACTGGCTCAGACGCCTCTGCTGCCTAAGTCGGGGGATACTAAACCTGCCCGCAAAAACCGCTTTCTCCTCAAAGTTACCGCCGGTTTTGGCCTGGCTGCCTTGCTTTTGGGCGGGATCACCTACTCAGCTCAGCGGAATGCCTCTCAACTGCCGCAGCTTACAGAACGAGTGGCCCACACTCTAAAAGTGATCCAAAACTTGGAAGGATTGCTGGCGGAAACCCGCGCCGCCGAAGCCGGTAAACGTGGCTATCTTCTGACCGATAATCCTCGCTACCTCGGTGAGTACCAAGACAGCCTTGAAGCAATCTCTACCCGTCTGCGCCTGCTGCAGGAACTGACTGTCGACAACCCCCTGCAACAGGAGCGTCTGAAGCGCCTAGAGCTGCTGCTGGAGCAACGGCTACGAGTCATCCAAGACTTGATCCGGCTGAGGGAGCAAGAGGGGCTACTCGCCACCCAGGAAGCCCTGGAAAGCAGCGAAGGGCCAAGGTTGGTGGAGCAAATTGTCGAGTTGATTCGGGTGCTGCAGCAGGAGGAAAATCGCCTTCTGCAGCAACGCAGCCAGGAATTTCAGTTTGCCTGGGTTAGAACCAATCTCATTGCTTTTGGCGGGCTCATTTTTACTTACCTGGTTTTGGCCTCGGTTTACTTCCTCATCCGCCGGGAGACTGCCGAGCGGGAAGAGGCAGAAGGATCCCTCAAGCAAGAGCGAGATTTTACCAACGCGGTTATTGATACAGCAGGGGCGCTGGTGGTGGTTCTGGATCCTGAGGGACACATTTTGCGCTTCAACCGCGCTGCCGAGCAGCTTTCTGGCTACTCGCTGGCAGAGGTCAAGGGCCGGCTGCTATGGGACTTAGGTTTGATCCCGCCGGAAGATGTGCCTGGTGTGAAGCAAGCTTTTGAACAGCTCAAGGGCAATCATTCCCTCTTTTTGAATCGCCATGAGAATTTTTGGCGCACCAAGCAGGGGGCACTGCGGCTTATTTCTTGGTCTAACACCGCCCTAATCAACGCTGCCGGCGAGGTGGAGTTTGTCATGGGCACCGGCATCGACATCACCGACCGCAAGCTGGCGGAGCTGGCCTTGAAAGAAAGCGAAGAGCGCTACCGGGATCTCTTTGAAAATGCCACTGACCTCATCCAAAGCGTGGATGCTGAAGGGCACTTTTTATATGTCAACCGCGCTTGGAAAGAGACCTTGGGCTATGACGAAGCTCAAGTTTATCAAATGACCCTCTTCGACATTCTCCATCCCGACTGCCGGGAGCACTGCCAGGCTCTTTTCCAGAAGCTTCTATCGGGGGAGAAAGTAGAGAGAGTAGAGACAGCTTTCCTCACGGCCAGCGGTGAAACCGTTTGGGTGGAGGGCAATGTCAACTGCCGCTTTGAAGATGGAGTGGTGGTGGCTACGCGGGGCATCTTCCGCAACATTACCGAGCAGAAGAAAGCGGCAGAAGAATTGGAGCAGCAAAACCGCCGGGCTCAGTTGCTGGCGAATCTCAGCTTGAAGATCCGCGAATCTTTGGATATCGCCGAGATCCTAGAGACGGCGGTAACAGAAATCCAAGCCCTGCTCAAAGCCGACCGAGTCTTGGTCTACCGCTTCCAGCCGGATGGTTCTGGGATCATCTCCAACGAGAAAACTCAGCCGGGGATCCCCTCGCTGGCAGGAGAGGTGATCGAGGATCCTTGCTTTCAGGAGAAATACGCCCAGCTCTACAGCCAGGGCCGCGTTCGCGTTGTTAGCGATGTGGAAAGTGAAGGACTGGAGCCTTGTTACCTAGAGCTGCTGCAAAAAATGCAGGTCAGGGCCAACATGGTGGTGCCGCTGTTTTTGGAGCAGCAGTTGTGGGGGTTGTTGCTGGCCCACCAGTGCTCCGGGCCCCGTCAGTGGCAGCCGTTTGAGATGGAGCTGCTGTCGCAGTTGGCCAACCAAATTGGCATTGCCCTCACCCAGGCAGCCCTTTTGGAACGGGAGAGAAAGCGCAGCCTCGAGCTGGAGCAGGCCCGCAAAGCAGCTGAGCAGGCTGCCCAGGCCAAGAGCAGCTTCTTGGCCACCATGAGCCACGAGATCCGCACCCCCATGAACGCGGTACTGGGGATGACGGGCCTGCTGCTGGAGACCCCCCTCAATGCAGAACAGCGGGACTTTGTAGAGACCATCCGCATCAGTGGCGATGCGCTGCTCACCCTCATCAACGACATCCTGGACTTCTCCAAATTGGAGGCCGGGGAAATGGAGCTGGAGATCCTGGATTTCGATCTCCGCTCGTGTCTGGAAGAGGTGGCGGATCTGTTTGCCCCCACTGCCCACGCCAAGGGATTGGAGCTGGCGGTGCTCATGCCACCGGAAGTGCCGCGCTACCTGCGGGGAGATGCCTCGCGACTACGGCAAATCCTCAACAATTTGGTAAGCAACGCCATTAAGTTCACCCACCGAGGAGAGGTGGTGATCCAAGCAGAGGTGCTGCAAGAAACCGCTACCCATGTCCACCTCAGGCTCTCGGTGAGAGATACCGGGATCGGGATCCCGGCGGCGGCGCAGAGCAAGCTGTTTCAACCGTTTAGCCAGGTGGATGCCTCTACTACCCGCAAATACGGAGGTACGGGACTGGGCTTGGCCATCTGCAAACAACTGACAGAACTGATGGAGGGAACCATCTCGGTGCACAGCCAAGAGGGGCAGGGCAGCACCTTCAGCGTTGAGCTGACCCTGGAGCGGCAGCCCTATGCCCAGCAGCTTTCCCAGCCTTCTGCTCGCATCCCGGTGGATCTGCAGGGCAAGCGACTGTTGGTGGTGGACGACAACGCCACCAATCGCAAGATCCTGCGCTGCCAGGCCACGGCTTGGGGAATGGTGGTGGAAGAGGCCGAAAATGCCTATCAGGCTATGGACAAACTGCGCCAAGCCGTTCGCGAGGGCAGACCCTTCCCCCTGGTCGTTTTGGATATGCAAATGCCAGAGGTGGATGGGGAGACCTTGGGCCGCTGGATCAAGGCAGATCCGCAACTGGCCGAGACGCAACTGGTGATGATGACTTCACTGGGACTGGGGGAGCACTCCCGCCGCGCTGCCGAAATCGGCTTTGCCGCCTACCTGGTTAAGCCGGTAAAACAAAGCCGCCTTCAGGAGGCGTTGGCCATGGCCCTGGGGAAATCTTCTGGCCTCTCCACCTCTCTTTTGGGCATTGGCCCCCCTCTCTCTCAGACGACGCCTATGGCCGACCGACCCCAGCAGTCCCTGCGCATTTTGCTGGCAGAGGATAACCCCGTCAACCAAAAGGTGGCTTTGCGCCAGCTCGAGAGTTTGGGCTACATGGCCGATGTGGTGGCCAATGGTCAGGAGGTATTGGATCTCCTGCAGCAGGTCAGCTACGACCTCATTCTTATGGATTGTCAGATGCCGGTGATGGACGGCTACGAGGCCACCCGCCGCCTACGCCAACAGGAACGGAGATCCGGCCACCGCACAGTGGTGATTGCCATCACGGCCAACGCCATGCAGGAGGATAGGGAGCGCTGCCTGCAGGCAGGTATGGACGACTATCTCAGCAAGCCGGTGCTGAAGGAAGATTTGGAAAGGGTGCTCAACCACTGGAGCCAGGTGATTGCCCAGTCTGCAGCAGGATCCTCCAATGGATCCGCTTCTAAAGCAGCCTCTCCAGCTTCCCCCGCTGAGAGCCGGGATCCCTCTTCTCCCACCTTGCCCTATCCCATCGACTCTGCCTATCTGGATCAGGTTTCCGGCGGGGATCGCGGGTTTCAGCGAGAGCTATTGCAGGTGTTCATCCAAGATTGTGAAGACCAGCTGCCGCAATTGCGCCAAGCTATTGCCGGTTACGACGCAGAAAGAATGCGGCGGATCGCCCACCGCCTCAAAGGAGCCAGCTCCAATGTGGGAGCTAATGCTTTTTGCCAAGTGGTCCGCGAGCTGGAGCACTTGGGGGTAGCGCTGGCCCAGCAGGGATCCCAAGGTGATCATGAATGGGCACGGGCTCTGCAGGCCCCAGAAGACCTAGAACGCATCTTGGCCGATATCCGCCAGTACTTGCAGGATTTGGAAGAGTAGATTCCTAGGGATCCCAAGCCTTCTGCGCTGCTAGCTTTCACTCCCCGCCCCTCTCCCAGTGGAAGAGGAGAGCATGCCTCTAACCCCCAAAACC
>NZ_JANSHV010000036.1:0-815 GCF_047461775.1 Synechococcus sp. R6-5 | reverse complement strand
TAGGTTGTGTTGATCTTTCATTTGAGCCAAAAGAGAGCACTGACGAGATAGAGAAAACTCAAGAAGTTCCTGGCCAATTTGTCAAAACGAGAAAATAGATGCCGGTACTGCTTTAACTTATGAAAAAAGCATTCGATTAAATGCCTCTCTTGATACAGATGCTTGTCATAATGCCGCTGCGTCTTTCTATTCCTTTTAGGCGGAATAACCGCTTGAGCTTCCCCTATCTTCTCAATCAACTTATCCGCATCATATCCTTTATCCCCAATTACTTTGGTATCCTTTCTCTGCCAGCCCTCTATCAATTCTTCCCCTTGAGTAATATCGCTCTTTTCTCCGCCAGTTATTCTCAATTCCAGCGGATTTCCCAACCCATCTACACTCACATGAATCTTGGTGCTGTATCCGCCTCGGCTTCTCCCCAAAGCTTGCTCCCCTTTTTTCCGGCAGCACAGGAGTGCGCTCGAACCATGGTTGAATCAATAATGAGATGCTCTAAATCAGGGTCGTCAATAAAATACTTGAACATCCGTTCCCACACTCCAAAACGACTCCACCGGTGGAATCTTTGATAGATGGTGTACCATTTGCCATATCCTTCTGGGAGGTAGCGCCAAGGAGCACCGGAACGGGCTATCCAAAGAACTGCTTCAATAAACTGTTTGCAGTTTGCTTCTTTCCCAATGTTAACTCTCTCTTCTGTCTGTAAAAAAGCCAATATCTTCTGCCATTTGTTTTCATCTAAAAAAACCAACTTCATCCTCTTTCCTCTATAAATTATTCTCTCTATCCTAACATAAGATCAACACGACCTA
>NZ_JANSHV010000035.1:0-4459 GCF_047461775.1 Synechococcus sp. R6-5 | reverse complement strand
TTATTATTGACTAGAGTCATGCTCCTGCAAAGCTGCTTATACCCGGTGTAGCTGTTTGAGGATTTGCAGTGGCCCCATAAGCCATTATCTTCCCAAAATCGGCCTCAGGTTCCCTCTTTTCCATGACAGGATGGTAGGGATCCCGCCCCCCGGTGCATCAGATGGTTGCCCAAGCTGCTCCTACTGCCTACGAGGCCCAAACCCAAGCTCTTGCCCAATCTCTGTTCGCCTCTCTTTCGGGAGAGAAGAGATCCCTGCTGGCCCAGTGGCGGGATCAACTGCGCTGGGAGGACAAGCTGCTGGCCTGGGCGATGGAGAACCCCCACCTGCGCACCCAGTTGTTCCGCTTGATCGATGTCTTGCCCAGCTTGAAAAGCAAGGCTGAGGTGGCCCGCCATTTGCAGGAGTATCTCTTGGATCCGGCAGTAGAGTTGCCGGGGATGCTGAAGAGCCTGCTCAACTTCGCAGACCCCGACTCCCTGCCAGGACAGTTGGCTGCCAGCACTCTCACCGCTGCTGTGGAAGCTCTGGCCCGCCGCTATATTGCCGGAGAAACTCTACAGCAAGTCAGCAAAACTCTGGAAGCTTTGCACCGGCAGGGTATGGCTTTCACGCTGGATTTGCTGGGGGAAGCCGTCATCACCGAAGTGGAAGCCCAATCCTATCTGGATCGCTATCTGCAGGTGATGGAGCATTTGGCAAAGATGGTCAAAACCTGGCCACAACCGCAGCCTGTGCCGCAAGTGTCGGTAAAGCTGACAGCCTTCTATTCCCAGTTCGATCCCATCGATCCCCTGGGGGCCAAAACCAAAGTGGGGGAACGGATTCGCGTCCTGTTGCGCCGGGCAGAAGCTCTGGGAGTCGGGATCCATTTCGACATGGAGCAGTACCGCTACAAATCCCTCACCCTGGCCATTTTGCAGGAGCTGCTGCTGGAGCCGGAGTTCCGAGGCCGCACCGACGTTGGCCTGACGCTGCAGGCCTACCTGCGGGATAGCTACACCGATCTGCAAAACCTGATCGCCTGGGCCAAAGAGCGGGGATCCCCGGTGACGGTGCGCTTGGTCAAGGGGGCCTACTGGGATCAAGAGACCATCCTGGCGGCGCAAAAGCACTGGCCACAGCCGGTTTACAACAGCAAGTCTGCTACCGACGCCAACTTCGAGCGCATGACCCAGCTTTTGTTGGAGCACCACACCCATCTCCACGCCGCCATCGCCAGCCACAATGTGCGCTCTCAGGCCAAAGCCATCGCCATTGCCCAAGCCCTGGAGGTGCCCCAGTCTGCTTTTGAACTGCAGGTGCTCTATGGCATGGCCGATCCCCTGGCCAAGGCCTTGGTGCAGAAGGGACAGCGGGTGCGGGTGTACTGCCCCTACGGGGAGCTGCTGCCGGGTATGGCCTACCTGATCCGGCGTTTGCTGGAAAACACCGCCAACACCTCTTTCCTGCGGCAAAGCGTTCAGGGCTACAATCCCGAGCAGCTGTTGGCCCCGCCGGTCTTGGACGAGGGATCCGTTTTCCAGGCTCCTTCTCTCTCGTTTGTCGCCGCTCCCGACACCGATTTCAGCCAGCCCCAGCAGCGGGATCCCTTTTTTCAGGCATTGGACGAGATCCGGCCTCAACTGGGTCAGAGGGTTCAGCCCTGGATTGCCGGAGAATATCGCCCCACTCGACAAGCGATGCTCTCCCTCAACCCTGCGGATCCTGAACAGGTGGTGGCGGAAATTGGGTTGACCGAGCCGGAACAGGTGGAGCAAGCCTTGGCAGCGGCCCAAGCCAGCTTCCCCAGCTGGAGGCGCACCCCCGTTGCCGTGAGGGCGGGGATCCTGCGGCGGGTGGCGGAGCAAATCGAAGCCCAGCGGGCGGAGCTGGCTGCCTGGATGGTGCTGGAGGTGGGCAAGCCCATTGCCCAGGCCGATGGGGAAGTTTCCGAGGCCATCGATTTTTGCCGCTACTACGCCCAACAGATGGAGGCTCTGGAGCGGGGACGGGAGTGCAACCTGCCCGGCGAAACCAACCATTACTACTACCAGCCCCGCGGTGTGGCGGTGGTGATCGCCCCCTGGAACTTCCCCCTCTCCATCCCCTGTGGCATGACAGCGGCGGCTTTGGTGGCCGGAAACTGCGTGCTCCTCAAACCGGCGGAGCAATCTTCGCTGATCGCCGCCAAACTGGCGGAGTTTATCCTCAAGGCCCTTGCCGAAGCCGGGATCCCGGAGGGTGTCTTTCAATTCCTGCCGGGGGTGGGCGAAGCCATTGGCCCCCTGTTGGTTCAAGACTGGCGGGTGCACCTGATTGCCTTCACCGGATCCCAGGCGGTGGGTTGCCAGATCCTCGCCCAAGCCGCGCAACTGCAGCCGGGCCAGCACCACATCAAACGGGTCATTGCCGAGATGGGGGGCAAAAACGCCATCCTCATCGACGAAAGCGCCGACCTGGATCAGGCGGTCAAAGGAGTGGTCAACTCCGCCTTTGGCTACAGCGGCCAGAAATGCTCCGCCTGCTCGCGGGCGATCGTTTTGCAGTCCATTCACGACCTGTTCTTGGGACGGCTCGTCGAGGCGGTGCGCTCTTTAAATGTGGGGGATCCGGCCCACCCCGGCACCCAAGTTGGCCCGGTCATCGATGCAGAGGCCCAAGCTCGCCTGCACCAGGCCATTCAATCGGCCCAAGCCTATGCCCGTCTCGACCTCAGCCTGCCCGTGCCGGAAAAAGGCTACTTCGTCGGCCCCACTGTGTTCAGCCAGGTGGATCCCCAGTCAGAGCTGGCGCAGCGGGAGCTGTTTGGCCCGGTTTTGGCGGTGATCTCAGCGCCGGACTTTTCTTCTGCTCTGCAGATGGCCAATGCCACCCCCTACGCCCTCACCGGCGGTCTCTACAGCCGCACCCCTTCCCACATTCAACAGGCTCGCCAGGACTTTGCCGTCGGCAACCTCTACATCAACCGCGAGATCACCGGGGCGTTGGTGGAGCGGCAGCCCTTCGGCGGCTTCAAGCTCTCCGGCGTGGGATCCAAAGCCGGCGGCCCCGACTACCTGCTGCAATTTTTAGAGCCGCGCACCGTAACCGAAAACACGCAACGGCAGGGCTTTGCTCCCATCGAGGGATCCTGAGGATAGGGCTTGGGAAAGCTCATTGGACAGGCTTGGCCACATCCCCAACCTTGAAGCCTGCCCCGCTGAGAATGCGTCCCACACTGGAGCTGTCATCCACCTCCGTCAGTTGGACCTGTCCGGCTGGCTCAGTCAATTTGCGCAAGACTGTCCCCGTGGCCGGATCCTTCACCTCGCGGACGACGCGCTCCACAGAAAGAATCAATCCCACCCGATAGCCATCGCGGCTGCCCTTGTTCAGGATCACCTGGTTGCCGTAGACATCCGCCACCAAGGCGTCAACCGTTGGCAGAGAGCGAGGCTGAGCTGCCAAGCGCCCGGCAAAACCGGCCAACTGCTGGGCAATTTGCTCCACCGCTTGTTGGCTTGCCAATACCAACAGCTTCTCTTCGTTGCTGGTGGCGGATCCCCCGCCAAAGCCGGCAACCGTGACCGTGCTATCCGACTGGCTGGCGTTGCCTTTGCCCTCGACCACGGCCAAGATCTCGGCAGTACTGGTGCTCACCAAGCGGGCATTCAGCTGCACGTCGGCATCGGCATCCACTGACTCAGCGCCCACCGCCAGCGGGAAGCTGCCGAAGGGAGTTAAGACCGGTGCCCCACCCCCAGAACGGCGCACAGACACATCAAACTGGGTCACACTGCCGAGGATCACCGCATCGACCCCTAGGATCCGGCCTACCTGAGCAGCGGTGTTGGCATCCAGTCGACCGGATAGACCCAGGTTCTGCTCGGCCAAGATCGCGTCCAGCCGCGAGCGCTCGATGACGGAAAAGGTGCCATCTCTCACCAGCCGATCCACCAACAGGTCGCTCACCCCCCGAGAAGCCTCGCGGAAGCTGTAGGGATTGCTGAGGCTGCTGAAATCAAAGTCCAAGACTGCAATCCGAGGACGGGATGTGGGTTGCGGCGCTTGTCCCACCTGTCTGGGGGCAGAGAGGGTGCAGCGAATGTCTTGGGGAAATTGCTGGCAGAGGGCTGGATTGGCGGATTGGGCCACCACCGGGATCCCTGTCCAGCCTAGGCTTACCAAAGGGATCCCGAACAGCAAAACGGAAGAGAGGTTGCGCATGGTTAAACGATCTCCTAGATCTGGGAAGTGGCCACAGTTACTCTCAGCTTGCACCCAAAAGAGCTTCAGGGCGGTGACCGGTATCACCTGGCAGCTAAGGGCTAAGGATCCTGACGTCGCCTGTTCCCAGAAGATGCCCTACACTCTACCGACTACAAGGTTGTTGAAAAAAGGGATTGAGAAGGTTTGTATAGAAGAGTTGACAAATCTCAACCCTGTTGAGCAAAGGTACTCGCTCTCTGCAATTGACATCCTCCCCGGCCTGAAGGCT
>NZ_JANSHV010000034.1:0-4042 GCF_047461775.1 Synechococcus sp. R6-5 | reverse complement strand
GTCCAATCGCGTTAGCGGGACGGAGTCCTTGCTTGGCCTTTGGAGATAGGCGCAGCAGAGCCCAGCAGCCGGCGACGGGTGGAAGGCAAGGGGATGTTCACTCTGCGCTCTGGGAACCGGGCACAGCCACCAGCAGGGCTTCCAACACCCGCTGCACCCGACTCAGGCGCAGGCCGTGATCCGACAACACAGGGCTGTTGGGGATGATGGCGTGGCGAAACCCCAGTTTGCTGGCTTCTTTCAAGCGCTGCTCCAACTGGGCCACCGGGCGCACCTGCCCCCCCAGTCCCACCTCGCCAATCAGGACTGTAAAAGGATCCACTTGGCGATCCCGGAAGCTGGCGGCCACGGCCACTGCTACCCCCAAGTCGGCAGCTGGCTCGGCTACCTGAATGCCGCCGGCAGAGGCGATGTAAGCATCGTATTTGGAAAGCGGGATCCCCACCCGTTTTTCCAGCACAGCCAAGATCTGCAAAAAGCGGTTGATTTCAATGCCGGTGGAGGTGCGGCGGGGGGAGCTGTAGCTGGTGGGGCTGACCAGGGCCTGCACTTCCACCACCAGAGGACGGGTGCCCTCACAGGCGACGATGGTGGCCGTTCCGGGCATGGCCTGATCCCGGCTGCTCAAGAAAAGCTGCGAGGGGTTCTCCACCTCCACCAAGCCGGATGCGGCCATCTCGAAAACCCCAATTTCCTGAGCGGCCCCAAAGCGATTTTTGACGGCGCGCAATAGGCGGTGGCTTTGGAAGCGATCCCCCTCAAAGTACAAGACCGTGTCCACCAAATGCTCCAGCACCTTCGGCCCGGCCAGGGATCCATCTTTGGTAACATGGCCCACAATGAGCAGAGCCACCCCCAGTTTTTTGGCCAGCCGCATTAACAGGCCGGTGCATTCCCGCACCTGGGAAACGGATCCCGGCGCCGAGGTGAGTTGCCCCCAGAAGATGGCTTGAATGCTGTCGATCACCGCCACCTGCGGTTGCAGAGCCTGGATCTCCGCCACGATGGCCTCCAGGTCGGTCTCGGCCAAGAGGTAGAGCTGCTCGCTTTCCACCCCCAGCCGCTCGGCGCGTAGCTTGATCTGCTGGGCTGATTCTTCCCCCGACACGTATAAGATGGGCCCGCTCTTGGCCAGGTGGGCAGCGCTCTGCAGCAGCAGGGTGCTCTTGCCAATGCCCGGATCCCCGCCAATCAACACCAGGGATCCCGGCACAATGCCACCTCCCAACACCCGGTCAAACTCGCCATAGCCGGAGGAGAGGCGAGGGTGGCGATCTGAGGAGACCTGGGAGAGGGGGAGGGCCGACCGGGGGATCCCATTGGCGCGGTTGGACCTAGGAGCGAGGGCTTGGGCCCGTGGGGACTTGGCCGCTGGGGCGACGACCACTTCCGTCAGGGTGTTCCAGGCGCCGCAATGGTCGCAGCGGCCCAAAAACTTGGCATAGCGCTCGCCGCACTGGCTGCACTCCCAGACGGTTTTGGCCTTGGCCATAGCCGGGGACTCCTAGGCCTGGGGAGCAGCGGCGACAGGGAGGGGCACCTCCGGCAAGACCAGGGATCCGCACTGGGCGTGGTGGCGCAGCAGATGGTCGCAGAGGACCAGGGCCACCATCGCCTCCACCATCGGCACTGCCCGCGGCAAGACACAGGGATCGTGGCGTCCCCGCGCCGCCAAAACCGTCTCTTGCCCATTGAGGGTGACGGTGTTTTGAGGCTGGCGAATGGTGGCAGTGGGCTTAAAGGCTACCCGCAGGACGATGTCTTCGCCGTTGCTGATGCCCCCCTGGATGCCGCCGGAGCGGTTGCTGCGGGTGCGCCAGCCGCCGGGGGTCATGTAAAACTCGTCGTTGTGCTGCTTGCCCGTCAGGTAGGTGCCGGCAAACCCAGAGCCAATCTCAAACCCCTTGCTGGCCGGCAGGGACATCACCGCCTTGGCCAAGTCGGCCTCCAGCTTGTCGAACACCGGGGATCCCAGCCCGCGCGGCACCCGGCGGGCTACACACTCCACCACTCCCCCCAGCGAATCCCCTTCCCGCGCCGCCTCCTCAATTTTTTGGATCATGGCCGCCGCCGCCTGGGGATCGGGGCAGCGGACGATGTTGGCCTCCACCTGCTCTGCAGTTACCGAGCTGGGATCCACCTGGGCTTCCACGTCTTTTACCCGCTGCACGTAGGCCAGGATCTCCACCCCTGCCGCTAGGCGCAGGATCTTCTTGGCAATGGCCCCGGCAGCCACCCGGCCAATGGTTTCTCGCGCTGAGGCCCGTCCGCCCCCCTGCCAGTTGCGGATGCCGTACTTGGCCTGGTAGGTGGCATCGGCATGGGAAGGGCGGAAGGTGGTGGCCATCTCCTGGTAGTCCTGGGGGCGGGCATCCTGGTTGCGCACCAGGATGTGGATGGGGGTGCCCAGCGTAAAGCCCTGAAAAACCCCGGAGAGGATCTGGCAGCGATCCGCTTCCTGGCGGGGCGTCGTGATGGGGCTCTGGCCAGGACGCCGCCGATCCAGCTCTGCCTGAATGTCGGCCTCGCTCAAGGGCAGCCGCGGCGGGCAGCCATCCACCACCACCCCCACCGCCCCCCCGTGGGACTCGCCATAGGTGGTCACGCAAAACAGGACACCGAAGGAGTTGCCGTTGGCCATGGGATCCCCAAGCAAGAAGCCGTTACTCGCAGGCGGCTGGGAGAGACTGTTTTCTATTCTGCACTAGGGGAGTGGCGGGCAGTGCGGTGCAGCTGGCGGCAGCCGGCAATTCCCCGCAACACCAGGTGGGGATCCCAGCGCAGCTCTGGGTCAAGCGGGCCCAAGTGAGGGTGGAGCCACTTCCCATCCCCGCCGGTCAGCAGCAGGGGGCCTTGGGGAAAGCGGCGACGCCAGTCGGCAATGAACTCGCGCAAGCCAGCCAAGAGGGTGTGGAGGATGCCGCTGCAGATGGCAGCCACGGTGTCGTTGGCCCAGCGAGGGGGCAAGGGATCCTGCGGATCCCACTGCACTTTGGGCAGCAGGGCTGTGTGATCAGCCAACGCCTGCGCCTGCAACCCCAGGCCGGGCAAGATGGCCCCTCCCACCAGGGATCCTTCAGAGTCAGCTCCTGTGAGGGTCAGGGCAGTACCCGCGTCGATGACCAAACAGGGCCAGCCGTAGTGGATCCCAGCAGCCCACAGGGCCAAAGCCCGATCCAGCCCCAACCCCGGGTAGGGATCCCGCAGCGGCACCTGCGACAGCTCCAACTGATGCACCCAGGGCGATGCTGGCGGCAGGGGGGCAGAGCCCACAGGAGCCAGCCACAGCTCTGTCTGCTGCGGCCAGGACAAGGGCTGGTGAGCAGGAAAC
The DNA here is from genome assembly GCF_047461775.1 of Synechococcus sp. R6-5. NCBI lineage: Bacteria > Bacillati > Cyanobacteriota > Cyanophyceae > Synechococcales > Synechococcaceae > Synechococcus > Synechococcus sp. R6-5. The sequence goes on along the minus strand of NZ_JANSHV010000034.1, from coordinate 711 downwards.
CGCTCCACCTTCACCAGGGTCTCCTCCACAAACCAACCCCAGCGCACGTGAGTGTTGCCCAGCACGGCTGCCAGCCACTCACGACAACAGTGCGAAGCGTTGAGATCTGCCCCCTCCTCAAAACTCATGCAACAGCTCTGCCTCCACGCGAAACAGCTCCACCGGCTGGTCGGCAGGGATCCCGGCCAACCTCTTAGCGGTAGCAAGCTGCCATTCTGTCGTCAAAGCCTCTCCCGGCAGCAACACCGCTCCCCGGGTTCCAGAGCGGACAAATAGGCCCATGCGGGTGGGATCCACCTGCTCCACAGCGGCAAAAGGACTCCGTCCCGCCGACGCAATGGGCACCACCCGCCGCACAATGGCTACCTGAATGGAGGCCGACTCCAGCTCCCCGGGTTGCAGAGGTACGTAGCGCCAATCGCGGGTGACTGCCCCCACCGCCGCCCGGATGGTGGCCCTGACCAGGTCCTCGCCGCTGGGATCCAAGCTGCCCCAGCAGCCACGGGGCCGACCCTCTGTACTCACCGTTACAAAAACCCCCGCAGAGCGCCGCCAGTGGGGCGGGATCTCCTCTGGAGGTGGCAGCACCTGGCCGGTGGCGAAGTAGTAGGCAATGGCCTGACGCGCCAGCGCCGGCAGGGTGTCAGGGAGAGGTTGTCGCCGGCTGGGAGAGGGGATCCCTGCTGATCGCGTTAGCGGGACGGAGTCCTT
>NZ_JANSHV010000033.1:0-3354 GCF_047461775.1 Synechococcus sp. R6-5 | reverse complement strand
AGGACTCCGTCCCGCTGACGCGATAGGCAGGATCCCCTATTGTCTGTTTCCCGTTCTACCAGAGAAACGGATCCCTGCTGGGAGCATGGCGGCAAGGTCGTAATAATTCGCAATGATCGCTGAGGTACTGTAAAGGGGAAGAGGATCCCTTCCCCAGAGAGCGTCCCCTTCTAAGGATCCAATGGACTTCTCACCCCGCGCCCGCCTTTATTCAGCACATGGGTGTAAATCATGGTGGTTTTGACATCTTTGTGGCCCAACAATTCTTGGACGGTGCGGATGTCGTAGCCGTTTTGCAGGAGATGAGTGGCAAAACTATGGCGGAAGGTGTGGCAACTGACCCGCTTGGGGATCCCGGTTTTTTGGACAGCTTGTTTAATCGCCCGTTGTAATCCAGACTCATGCAAATGATGGCGGCGGGTGATGCCAGTGCGAGGATCCTGAGATAACCTTTCTGCCGGAAAGACATATTGCCAGCTCCACTCCCGCTCCGCATTGGGATACTTGCGCTCCAAAGCAAATGGCAGATAGACTGAGCCGTATCCTTGTTCCAAATCCTGCTGATGTTGTCACTTTGCCCAGAGCAAGTGTTCTTGCAAAGGTTCCACTAAGGTTTCTGGCAGCATCGTTAACCGGCTCTCCATCCCTTTACTATTGCGAATCACCAGTTGCCGTTGGTTAAAATCCACATCTTTGACCCGGAGCTGCTGGGCTTCCGCCAATCGCAAGCCACTGCCATACAGCACCTGCACCACCAAGCGATGGATCCCGGATAGATGCACAATGATGGCTTTGACCTCCTCAGGGGTTAAGACCGTAGGCAAATAGCGTGACCGTTTGGCTCGCACGGCGTCTAGGTCAAGGTCTAGCTCCAGATGCAGCACTTCTCGGTAAAGGAACAACAGCGCACTGAGAGCCTGGTTTTGGGTGGAAGCGGCAACCTTACCCTCCACCGCCAGGTGAGTGAGAAAGGCGTTGATTTCTTCGCCGCCCATCTCCTTGGGGTGTCGCTTGTTGTGAAACAAGATAAAGCGACGGATCCAGAGAAGATAAGATTTCTCGGTTTGGTAGGAGTAGTGTTTGACCCGGAGGGCATCACTGACTTGCTCCAGGAGCTTTCTGGGTCTAGGTATGGGTGTGTTAATGCTCATTCAGCCAGATAAAAACCCTTTGGAGGTAATTATCGCTCAAAATGTTGACTATACAGACAAATTAGGGTAGCATTACACTAGGCGATGGAAAAGTCTGCTTCTTAGGTGATTATCAGTCATCTAGCTGCAGAAACACATGTTAGCCGCCTTGAGACAGGTCTGACACCAGCGTAAATGTCAAAGCAAACTCTGGCATTTGTCTGCGAGAAGAAAGATAGGAGAAGAGCATCAGTGAATAACGAAGAAAAGAAAGAGCTTTTCACCCATAAAATTGTGGCAGGCAGTCGCACCTATTTTTTTGATGTAAAAGAAGCCAAAGATGGAACTAAATATCTGGTCATTAGTGAGTCACGGCAGACGGGTACAAGTTACGATCACAGCAGGGTGATGATTTTTGAAGAGCATTTGGAAATGTTCACCGAAGGCTTGCAGAAAGCATTGCAGTTTTTGGGTGTCAAGAGCAAAGCATACAATCTCGATAACATAAGGCAAAAGTATCCAAAGGCCTACGAACGGTGGACATCTGACGAAGATGAGCGATTGAAGACAAAATATCATGAAGGAATTGGCATCGTCGAATTGGCAACATTCTTTCAAAGGCAGCCAAGTGCAATTCGTTCCCGATTAGCAAAGTTGGGTTTATTGTCAGCACGAGAAGATCAGAAGTGAATTGCAGGAAGTAAGCGGCGGCTAACACGCGCATGCACCCGACAGGCTTCGCCTCGCTGCGCTCGGCTCGCCTGCGGGTGATGCGCAAACCGTTAGCCAGCGCGACTTAATCTCAAGTGTAATAATATCCAACATCGAGGAGTTGGAAAGATGAACACAGTGATTACCATTCCTCTGGATGCAGATACAGCGAGACTTTACAGTCAAATTCCTGCTGACCTGCAAAGAAAGTTTCAGTTGTTACTTAACCTTTGGCTGCGCGACCTCATCGTACCACCGCGTCCCCTCCAGGTTGTCATAGATGAAATCAGCCAAAAAGCACAGGAGCGTGGCTTAACTCCTGAGATACTGGAATCTCTGCTGAATGTCGAATGAACCATGCTTTGTTTTTGATACCAATGTTGTTATCAGTGCGCTCCTGTTGAGATGTTCTGTCACTCGTCAAGTCTTTGACAGGGCAACACAGAGAGGCAAATTGCTTATCTCACGTGTGACCGTTGAAGAATTGAGCGATGTCCTGCGGCGCAAAGGATTTGAAAGGTATATAACCGAGGAAGAACGGATGGAGTTCTTGAGCACTTTTGTTAGAGATGGCGTCTTGGTGGAGATTGTAGAGCGCGTGGCGACGTGTCGTGATCCCAAAGACGACAAGTTTCTTGAACTGGCTGTTAATGGCAAGGCAAGATGTGCGTGCCGTTAGATGTACCCAGAGACAAGATGATGAGCAAGCTCAAATGCCCTCATTGCGGGAACCCAGGGATCCCTGTCCTCTGCAAGGTGTGCCTCCGCTCAACTGTGCCTGCGACCTGCAAAGCGTTATGAATCTTTGTTTGAGTCGTAATTGAGAGGAAATAGGTGAGCTATAATTCCTAATGGACTTTTCTTTTCATTGCAGGTTGGGTAATGCAAAAACAGGAAGTCCTTACATTACTGGCAAATCACCAGAACACTCTGAAGGACTTTGGCGTAAAGTCTCTAATGCTCTTTGGTTCAGTAGCAAGGGATGAAGCGCAAACAGACAGTGATATCGATCTGCTAGTAGAGTTTGACCGTCCAGTTGGATTGTTCACTTTTGTACGCTTGAAACGATATCTAGAGGAAATTTTAGAGAGTCCGGTTGATCTAGGTACGCCTGACTCCCTCAAGCCCTATCTGCAAGAATCCGTTCTCCGGGAGGTGGTTCGTGCCTTCTAGAGATTGGCAGAACAGAGTAAGATCGGAAATAGAGGCAATTAAGTTAGATGAGGATCCCTCTGGGCCAGGATATATGGTTGTTTCAGACTGCAGGAAAGCAACTTGGGGATCCCAGGTTCCCATAGTCTGCTTTGGGAGACAGATAAGGGGTATGTTTGTGTTGGCCGGTTAGAGATCGAAGGCAGGGCAAATGTCCCAGACTTATTCGGAATGACTATCGCGAACGGAGCTATTGTACTGGCTACCGTCTCATCGCCATTTGAATTGACTATAAGTAAACACACAAGCTCTCAAGCACGGGGGGGCAACGGTGGGCATTGGATCCCGGGAACCAGGGATT
>NZ_JANSHV010000032.1:0-24916 GCF_047461775.1 Synechococcus sp. R6-5 | reverse complement strand
CTTATTATTGACTAGAGTCATGCTCTTGAGATCTCGTCTAAGATGGTATTGATGTCGGCCCTACCCATTCCCCTGCTGGGGCAATCCTTGTCTGCTCTGAAAGACTGGGCGGTTGCCCAAGGACAGCCGGCCTATCGCGGGCAACAACTGCATGCTTGGATCTACCAAAAAGGGATCCGCTCCCTGGAACAGGTGACGGTGTTTCCCAAAGCTTGGCGAGAGGCGGTGCAAAGCTACCCAGTGGGACGCTCGCGCATTGTGCAGCGGACAGAGGCCCGCGATGGTACTGTGAAGTTTCTGCTGGGGTTGGCGGATGGGCAGTTGATCGAAACGGTAGGGATCCCAACGGCCAAGCGTCTGACGGTCTGCGTCTCTTCTCAGGTGGGCTGCCCGATGGCCTGCGATTTCTGTGCCACCGGCAAGATGGGCTACCGGCGCAACCTAGAGCTGCACGAGATTCTGGATCAGGTGTTGACGGTGCAGGAAGATTTTGGCCGTCGCGTCAGCCATGTGGTCTTTATGGGCATGGGGGAACCCCTGCTCAACCGCGATACGGTGGTACAAGCCATCCGCAGCCTGAATCAAGATATCGGCATCGGCCAACGGCATATCACCCTCTCGACGGTGGGGGTACCCCGGCAAATTGCCTGGCTGGCGCAGCAGGATCTGCAAGTTACCCTGGCCGTCAGCTTGCATGCCCCCAATCAAGACCTGCGGCAACGGTTGATCCCTTCGGCAGCCCACTACCCTCTGGACACTCTGATCCAGGATTGCCGCGACTACATGCTGCGCACCGGGCGGCGAGTCAGTTTTGAATATACCCTGCTGTCGGGGGTCAACGATCTGCCCATTCATGCCCGCCAACTGGCGCAATTGCTGCAGCAGGCCAGCCGGTCAGGGGTACAACTGCACGTGAACCTGATCCCTTACAACCCCATCTCTGAAGCTGACTATCAACGCCCCCACCCGACACGGGTCAGAGAGTTCGTCCGCCAGCTCGAACAGCACCAAGTGCGGGCCACTGTGCGCCAAACCCGTGGCTTGGATGGCAATGCCGCATGTGGTCAACTGCGGGGATCCTTCCTGCGTTCTTTGCCAGGGGATTTGTAATCGCCGCGCAACGCTTGCGCGAGTACATCAGCTCAGTCCGCAGGCGCGTCGTAACCAGGCGGCATCCTGTTCTGGCAAGGTGGCGTGGTGCATGGCGTAAACCTGCCGGTGATACTCGTCCAGCCAGGCTCGCTGCGCCTCGTTCAACAGTTCCCAATCGATTAAGCGCCCATCAAAAGGGATCCAAGTTAGGGAGCGAAAGCCCATCCAGCCCTCCGGCTCGGGAATGGCAATCACCTCGTAGAGATTCTCCAGGCGGATCCCACCCCATCCCGGCTGGTAGTAGCCCGGCTCGATGCTGTTGATCATGCCCACTTTGAGAGGGGTGCTGGCGCGGCGGTGGATCCCGTTGGGCCCCTCGTGGACATTCAAAAAGGCGCCGACACCGTGGCCGGTGCCATGGCCGTAATCCAGCCCGGCCTGCCAAAGGGTGGAGCGGGCGATCCCATCCAACGAGACTCCATAGGTGTCGGGGGGGAAGATCTGGCGGGCGCATTGAATGTGGGCCTTGAGCACCTCGGTATAGCGCCGCTTGCACAAGGGATCCGCGGGTTGCGGGCCAATCCAAACGGTGCGGGTATCGTCGGTGGTGCCCCCCAAGTAGTGGGATCCGGAGTCCAACAAAAACAGTTCGCCCGGCTGCAGCAGCTTTTGGGGATCCGGAGTGCTGTAGTGGATGATGGAGCTGTTGGCGCCGGCGCCGGCAATGGTGTTAAAGCTCAGGCCCACCCACTCCCCTTCCTCCCGGTAATGGGCCTCCATGATGGCGGCCACATCGGCTTCGCTGATGGGGATCCCCTGTTGGATTTGCCGGTCGATCCAGGCCAGGGTACGGATCTTGGCCCGGCTGGCTTTGCGGTTGGCCAGGCGCATCTGTTCCAGCTCGGTGGGGTTTTTCACGGCCTTGAGGGCTTCTACTGGGTGCTCCAGCTCGCGGCAGCTCGCATCCTGCAGCAGCTCTTGAGTGCCCTGGGTGGTCTGCTTGGGATCCAAGCCCACCGGCGCATAGCTCTTGGCCCATTGGGGCAGTTGTTGGCTGTAGGTCTCGTAGGGCCAGAGTTCCACCCCGGCTTCTGCCAGAAATTGCCGAGATGGGGGGCTGAGCCGCTCCAGATCCGTGAATAGAGCCGCTCTATCTAGGCTGACCAAAGCATAGGCCCAAAACACTGGGTTGTAGGGGATGTCGGATCCCCGCAGGTTAAACAGCCAGGCCACCTGATCCAATTTGGTCAGGGGCAACAGTCCCACCCGCTTGCGGCGCATCTCCTGCCGGACTTGGGCCAGCTTTTCTGCAGGGGTGGCCCCGCTTAGGTGGGTGGGTACCGAGTCAATGGGCCGGTCAAAGGGAGCGACAGGAGCGGATCCCTGAGCCAGCTTATCCACCAAGTTTTCCATGACCGGGATCAAGAGCACCCCTCCCGCTTGGGCATGGGCCTGCAACTGGCGATAGGTGGCCACCGCCACCGTAAAGGGATCCACCCCCAGGCGAAAGCCGGATCCCAGCTCTTCCACAATCTCCATCAGGCTGGGCTGATTCGGCAGACCTCCTTTGATCACTGTCAATAGATTGGGATCCACCTCCCGCTCCGCCTGTTCGTGATAGCGGGGATCTACCCACAGCCAAGCCCTGTCCCGGGTGATCAAGGCATCCCCCACCGAGCCGGTAAAGCCTGTGATCCACTGACGCCGCTTGCGATGTTCCGGCAAATACTCATTGAGGTGCTCATCAGCAGAGGGAACCCAAAAGCCATCCAGATCTTGTTCTCGCAGAAGCTGGCGCAACTGCTGCAAACGGGCGGCAATATCCAGGCGGGGTAAGGTTTGGAGCATGGCAGGAGTAGGGCAAAGCTGTTGTCATTCTAGACAAGGTTAGAAGTTTTCCCTTGCCCCTAGCCCTTGTCCCAAGGGGAGAGGGAAGCTTCCAATGCTGCAATCAGAACAAGAGCGCCCCTGGGTTTAGCGCTCCTCAGGAAAGCCCGCTTCTCGCCAAGCCCGCATGCCCCCATCCATCGAGATCACCCGACGATAGCCCATTTTCTGTAGATTATCGGCTGCCAACGCCGAACGAAACCCGCCGCCGCAGTACAGGACGATCTCCGCTTCTTTGTCGGGGATCACCCTCTCGATGTCCCGCTCAATGATCCCTTTGCTCAAGTGGATGGCTCCGGCAGCGTGGCCGGCTTGCCACTCCGACTCTTCCCGCACATCCACAAAATAGAAGGGATCCCCTTGCAGTTGTTTTTGCCTGACCTGCTCGACTGTCAGTTCTTGGATGCGGCTTTTGGCCTCGTTGACCAGGGCCAAGAAAGCTGGAGAGTGCTGGGGAGCCATGGAGAACAGGCGCTATGAGCCAAAGCTTATTCCAATCGATCTTATCTGGTCTGGACTTTGGGATCCCAACTGCCCTAAGGCTAGACTGGGATCCAGATTTGCCGGCTGGAGGCCCATGGCTTGAAATCCCGATCTAACTTTCCGCAACCGCTTTGGCCCCTTGCTCTGGCCGTGAGCTGGAGCATCCCCCTTGGATTGACAGCCGGTCACGTCAGCCGGACGGAGTCCTCGGCTTGGGCCCAAGCTGCCCCGATGCCCCTAGAAAGTGGGATCCAGCGGCAAGTTTCCAGCCCACCGCCAGCCGCCCTGGTGGAGTGGCTAAGCCAGCAGGTGGCCGCCGCCAACCGGCGGGATTTGCCAGGGGTGATGGCCGGCTACAGCCCCGACTTCCGCCACCGAGATGGGCTGGACCGGGAAGAGGTGGAAGGTGCCATCCGCAAGCTGTGGAGCTCTCATCCCAAGCTCACCTATTCGGCCCAGATCCTCTCCTGGCGGCAGGTGGGCCCTGAGATTGTTGCGGATATTCTCAGCCAAGTAGAGGGATCCCAATCCTCGGTGCGGGGGGACTTTCAGGTAGAAGCCTCTGCCCTGGTGCGCAATCGCTATCGCCCGGATCCAGCCAATCCCGGACAACTGCTGTTGATTGACCAAGAAGTGCTGCGGGAGGCCAGCACCCTCACCTCTGGATCTGCCCCTCCCACCGTCACCTTGAACCTGCCGGAGGTGGTCAAACCGGGATCCACCTATTCGCTGCAGGCGATTGTGGCAGAGCCTCTCACCCACTCTTTGCTGTTGGGCGCCGTTGCCGAACAACCCGTTGCCGGGGCGGGCTACCCAGAGGTGACCTCGTTTGCTCTCGAACCTCTACAGGCCGGAGGGATCTTCCTACAGGCAGATGCTCCGCAAGAACCCCGTTCTGAGTGGATTTCTGTGATGTTGGTTAACCAAACCGGCATCACGCTGGAGAGTCGGCGTCTTATCGTCAGCGATCGCTTGGCTCTGGAGGGATCCCTGGCCATCCCCACCGTCCCTTAGGAAATCTTCAGGATGATGAGGAATGGCTCTGGGGTAATCTGGACAGGCAGTTGAGCTTGTTAAGATGGGAAACTATGCGCCCCTCAGCTTGTTTGCTTTCTGGTGCTGGCCCTATTTTTGAGCGGTTGCGATAGCGGCGACTCCCTTGGTGCTCCGGTGGTGGATCGCCCCACTCCTGCCAGCAATTGACCGAACAATCCCGAGGGGTCTCGAAAGGTTGGGTCGAGGTGTCTTGAAAGGACCCAACCTCAAGAAACATTGGCATCTTTAGACGCCCGTCCATTCCAAGCCCCGCTACAGCTATCTGCAAAACTATCCGCTCTCTCCCACCCCCAAGGCAACAACAGGAGGTCAGGGAAAGAGCGGTCTAGCGGGCCTTCAACTGGAACCTGACTGCCGGGAGGAACTCCAAGCGAGCCAGAACGTGAAGACTCTTCAGCAGACTGAAGGATCTAAGTTCAGACCGTTAGAGAACAGCCCCGGCGCACAGCCGGCTGAACCCAACTTGACGACCCTTACAACTACTACTATCTGGCATCCGCAGGAACCTCCCTTACTAAACGACACCCTGAGACTAGCACAAATCTTTACCGAGGTGGCTGGCCGGATCCCCTATCTCCCAAGCGATGAAGAGGCAAGGTGAGGGATGGACTGCTGAGGATGAGGCGACAGCGTAGGATAGAGAGACGCCCTTTAGGTTGCTCGAGTTGCCGTGGACTACAAAAGTACCCTCAACCTGCCCCAAACTCAGTTTCCCATGCGGGCAGAGGCCGCCAAGAGAGAACCCGCCATTCAAGCCTTTTGGCAGGAAGAGCAAATCTACCAGCGCCTTGCCGACCACAATCCTGGGGATCCCTTTGTCCTGCACGATGGACCGCCCTACGCCAATGGCGATATCCACATGGGCACCACCCTCAACAAGATCCTCAAGGATATCGTCAACAAGTACCACATCCTGCAGGGGCGCAAGGTGCGCTACGTGCCCGGCTGGGATTGCCACGGCCTGCCCATCGAACTGAAAGTGTTGCAAAGCCTCACCCCGCAGGAGCGGGAAAACCTCACCCCTCTGCAGCTGCGACAAAAAGCCAAGGAGTACGCCCTGCACTACGTTGATGTGCAGCGGGCCAGTTTTCAGCGCCTGGGGGTATGGGGATCCTGGGATCGGCCCTACCTGACGCTGTCGCCGGAGTACGAAGCCGCACAGATTGAGGTGTTTGGACAAATGGCCCTCAAGGGCTACATCTACCGCGGCCTCAAACCCGTCCACTGGAGCCCCAGCTCCCAGACGGCTCTGGCGGAAGCGGAGCTGGAGTACCCTGACAACCACATCTCCCCCAGCATCTACGTGGCCTTTCCCCTGCAGAGCCTGAGTCCGGCGGCGCAGCCGGTTTTGGAGCCTTTCATGCCGGGCCTGCGGGCAGCCATCTGGACCACCACCCCTTGGACGATCCCGGCCAACCTGGCTCTCTGCTTTAACCCCAAGCTCACCTATGCAGTGGTGGAGTCTCCCCGCTTCGGCCTGCTGTTGATCGCCGCCGATCTGCGGGAGCGGCTGGAGAAGGTTCTGGAGACGCCTCTGGAGATCAAGGCCACCCTGCCGGGATCCGCCCTGGAATACAGTCAAGGACGGCACCCCCTCTTTGACCGCGCCAGCCTCTGCGTGCTGGGGGACTATGTCACCACCGAGTCCGGCACCGGCATTGTGCACACAGCTCCGGGGCATGGTGAAGATGACTTTAAAACCGGCCAAAAGTATGGTCTGCCCATTCTCAGCCCTGTGGACGATCAGGGGAGATTTACCGCCGAGGCCGGATCCCAGTTTGCCGGGTTGGATGTGCTCTCCAAGAAGCCGGAGACCAGCGGCAATGCTGCTGTCATCCAGGCTCTGCAGGCTGCGGGGGCTTTGCTCAAGGAAGAGCCCTACAACCACAAATATCCCTACGACTGGCGCACGAAAGAGCCAACGATTTTCCGGGCCACCGAGCAGTGGTTTGCGTCTGTAGCTGGCTTCCGGGAGCTGGCCCTGCAGGCCATTAAAACCGTGAAATGGATCCCGGCCATCGGGGAAAACCGCATCACCGCTATGGTGTCGGAGCGCTCGGATTGGTGTATTTCCCGCCAGCGGGCTTGGGGCGTGCCCATCCCCGTCTTTTACGACGAAGAAACCGGCGAGGTTCTGCTCACCGCCGAGACCCTCGACCACATCAAGGCCATCTTCGCCCAAGAGGGATCCGACGCCTGGTGGAAGCGCCCGGTGGAGGAGTTGCTGCCGGAGCAGTACCGCCGCAATGGCCGCACCTACCGCAAGGGCACAGACACCATGGATGTCTGGTTTGACTCCGGCTCTTCCTGGGCGGCAGTGGCCAAGGCGCAGGGGTTGGGCTACCCGGTGGATCTGTATTTGGAGGGCTCCGACCAACACCGGGGCTGGTTCCAATCCAGTTTGCTTACCTCCGTGGCCGTCAACGGCCATGCCCCCTACAAGGCGGTGCTCACCCATGGGTTTGTGCTGGACGAGAAAGGCCAGAAAATGAGCAAGTCCCTGGGCAATGTCATCGATCCGCTGGTGTTAATTAACGGCGGCAAAGATCCCCAGACGGATCCCGCCTACGGGGCGGATGTGCTGCGCCTGTGGGTCTCCAGTGTGGACTACTCCGGGGATGTGCCGCTGGGTAAGACCATTCTTGGGCAAATGGCGGATGTATATCGCAAAATCCGCAACACAGCTCGCTTTTTGCTGAGCAACCTCTACGATTTCAATCCGGCTCAGGATGCCGTTCCTTTTGCAGCCTTGACGGAGCTAGACCGCTACATTTTGCACCGCCTGCACGAGGTGGGATCCGAGATCGGCGAATCTTTTGCCAGCTATCAGTTCTACCGATTTTTCCAGGCGATTCAGAACTTTTGTGTGGTGGATCTCTCCAACTTTTACCTGGATATTGGCAAGGATCGCCTCTACATTAGCCATGCCCAAAGTCTACGGCGGCGCCAATGTCAAACGGTGCTCTCCCTGTTGCTGGAGAACTTGGCCAAGGCCATCGCCCCCGTTCTCTCCCACCTGGCCGAAGAGATTTGGAGCCATCTGCCCTATCCCAAGCCCACCCGTTCGGTGTTTGAGGGGGGGTGGATGAAGCTGCCGGAGCACTGGCGGGATCCCCAGTTGGCGGCCATTTGGGAGCAGCTGCGAGAGGTGCGCCAAGAGGTGAACAAGGCTCTGGAGCAAGCCCGTACCGGTCGCGTTAGCGGGACGGAGTCCTTTAAGCCCATCGGCGCTTCCACCGAGGCCAAGGTAATCCTGAAGGTAGCGGATCCCAGCCTATACGCTCTTTTGCAGGAGCGGGCTGCCGAGTTGCGCTACTTGTTCATCACCTCACAGGTGGAACTGGAGAAAACCTCAGGTCAAGGCTTGGAGGTCTCTGTTTTTCCGGCTGACGGCCAAAAGTGCGTGCGCTGCTGGAACTATTCCACCCGTGTGGGGGAATTTGCCGAACATCCAGAGCTGTGTGAGCGTTGTGTAGCCGCTCTGGCCGGGGAGTTTTGAATTAAGGACTCGTCCTGCTGGCGGGAAGGGATCCCCCTCTTTGAATTGGCTCTTTCTCCGGACAGGTCTTGTCGGCCTTCTTCGGGATCAAGGGGCAGAGCTGCGGGATGGGATCCCCTCGACATGGGTGTGCAGCACTTTGCCGCACAGGGTTTTCTCCAGCCAGGGAGTCGCTGGCGATCGGGAGTGGAGAGTGGCAACAGAAACCGTCCAAGGGTGGGTGGGATCAAACAGCACCCAGTCGCTGTGGGGGGTAAGGGTGGGCGGATCTAGGTTTAGGCAGCGGGCCGGGTACAGGCTGAGGGCAGACCACAGTTGCAGCGCCGTCAGGGATCCCGTTTCTACCAAATGGTGCCACAGCAGCGGCAGAGCCAGCTCCAGGCCCATCGCCCCCGGCGGAGCATTGGCAAAGGGCAGGGTTTTCTCTTCGTAGGTGTAGGGGTGGTGATCCGTAGCGATCCCCAAGTTGCCGGAACGGATCCCGGCGATCAGAGCCTCCCGGTCGCCGGCGCTGGGAAGAGGGGGCAGGAGACGAAGGTGGGGATCGTAGCGATGCTCAAGGACGGCCTCTTCGGACAAGATCAGGTGCATCCAAGTGGTGCTGGCGGTAACCGGCAGTCCTTCTGCTTGGGCCTGTTGGATCAGCTCCAGGCTGCGGGCTTGGCTCAGGCGCATAATATGCACAGGCGGAGGGGAAGGAACGCTCCTGATCACCTCCAAGAGACGGGCCAGAGCGGCAGTTTCAGCACTGGCAGGGATCCCTTTCAGCCCTAGGCGCAGCGCCCAGATCCCTTCGTAGAGGCTACCTTGCCCGGCCAAGGTGGGATCCCAGGCCCAGAGCAGCAGGGGTTTCTTCCCCAGCCGCAAATACTCCAGAGCCCGCCGCAGCAGAGCCAGGGAGCGCAGCGGCTGAACTTCTGCAAAACCAACTGCTCCCGCTTGCGCCAGTTCTCCCCAGGGGGTTGGAGTTTCTCCCTGGCCACCCACGCTCAGGGCAGCCCAGGGCAGCCAGCGGGGATCCCCCAATTGGCGGGGGTAGCGGTTCAAGTGCTCCGGGCGATCCAGCACCGGAAAAAAGCCGCTTCCGGGAAGGGGGGTGGGCAGAAGCCCCACCTGGGTAAAGCCTCCCGCCAAAGCCGCTGCAGCCAAAGAGGTCAGGGTTTCCCGACTGTGGGCCAGAAAGTGCTCCGCACCGCTTACGCGACCGCTGCCAACCATCTCGCCGCTGTGGGCATACAGATCCAGCAAACCCGGCCCCACTACCCAGCCTGAGCCATCGATGGTGGGGATGTCGGCAGGGATCCCTGCTGGCTCGGTGGCCCGCAGGCGACCCTCTTGCAACCACACATCGGTTACTTCATCCCGCTGACGCCAAGGATCCAACAGGCGCACTCCCTGGAGATGCACATTTTGTCCTGTTAGTCGTCCTGTTAGCTCGCGGAGAGGGGATGAGCCCATCTTTACAAAGCTCCAGCGGTGGTGCAGTCCAGGATCTGGCCGGACAGATGGGTGGTGAGGTTCAACACCTTCAAAACCGGGGCACCCTCCTTGCCTTCTGGATAGTCGATCACCGTAATGGCGCCATTCCCCTGCTTGAAGATCCAAAAGGCTTGGGGGGAAAGGTCGAACAACTGACAGATGATCGCCTTGTTGATGGCATCGTGGGCAACAACAACCGCCGTGCCCTGAGGAAACTGGGCTGCGGTGATGGCCAAAAGCTCCTGCCAAGCGGAGCGAGTGCGCTCCCACACCTGGTGAAGGTTTTCCCCATTGGGCATCTGCACACTGGCGGGATCCCGTTGCCAGCGCTCCAGCTCGCCGGGGTATTCGGCTTCGACTTCGCTTTGCAGCTTGCCCTCCCAGTCGCCGTGGCAGATCTCTTGCAAGTCGGGCATTGGGCGCAAAATGAGGTTGCCGTGGTTGCTGCAGATGGCATCGGCTGTGGCCCAGGGGCGCTTCAGGGGGCTGGAGAAGGCCAGTTGCAGAGGTTGAGTGGCCAAAAATTCTGCCACCTTGGCTGCCTGTTCCTCCCCGGTGGCATTGAGGGGGATATCCCGCTGCCCTTGAAAACGGCGCTCTCGGTTCCATTGGGTTTCCCCATGCCGCACCAGCAAGATGCGCATCCCCTGCTTGCGCTTGGGCAGGGCTTGGCCGAGGTGAGCGGTGATGTTCAGAGATTCCAGTTGTGGCGGCCCCTGCAGGCCCTCGGGAAAATTGAGAACGCTGATGGCGCAGTTATCCTGCCCAAGGCGGTGATAGTGGTGTGGCCCCAGGCCGATGGCGGTGCTGACCAGGGCGCGATTGATGCCGCTGTGGCCCACGATGAGGATATTGAGGGGCTGCCTTGGGGAGGGATCCGCTCCATGGTTCCAGGGGCCCGAAGCCGATTGCAGATGGAAAGCCAGCATTTCCCAAAACCCCTGCGCCTGCTGCCAGAGATCCCGCACCGGAAAGCGGCCCTCTAGCTCCAGGGTGTCGGGATGGTGCCGCCACAGGTGGTAATCTTCGGGGTATTTCTCCTGCACCTCGGCAAAGGTCAGCCCTTCCCAGGCCGTCAGGTCGATCTCCCGCAGTTGATCGGTAACGTGCAGAGGGATCCCTTCTCGGTCTTTCAAAAGGATGCGAGCTGTCTCGAGGGCGCGAGACAGGGGGCTGCAATAGGCGCAATCCAACGGGATCCCGGCCAGGGCCTCGGCTACACGCTGCGCCTGCACTTCTCCAGTGGGGGTGAGCCGGGAGAGATCGGAGCGGCCTTGAATGCGATTTTCCAGGTTGAAGGTGCTCTCACCATGGCGCACGATCAAGATGCGCAGGGCAGGCTGGTCGCGGTAGCGGGACGGAGTCCTTGCCATCGCTTGCATGGACTTACTCATCGCAGTAGCGGGGCGGAGTCCTTAGAACACCTTCTAGAGTACCGCCACTGGGCGGCGCTCGCCTTCCTCAATTCACCGGTTGGGCTGCCGACTGAGGCGTATTTGGGCTGGTCGCCGCTTGTGATGGGGGCATCTTTGGAGAATGGCCGCGCTGCGTTTCCGCTGGCAGAGGTTTTGGTTGAATGGACGTTGGCGAAGGGGGCCGGCTCGGTGCTCCTTGCCCTTGTTGTGGTGCTGTTGGCGCAGTTTTTCCCTCCACTGCTCCCTCAGGAGAGCCCCCTGCCACCGATAGAATCCGAGAAGACAAAGTGTATGATCCCTCTCCCCTAAGCAAGCACTGCTATGGATTCTCCACAAGTGGCTTGGGATCCCGGATCCCTGACCGAAAGCCCCAACCCGGCCACAGCCGAGATCGACCGTCTCAGCACCTGGGAACTGGTGAAACGGATCAACGCTGAGGATCGGCGGGTGCCGGAAGCGGTGGCTGCTCAGGCGGAGCCGATTGCCCAAGCCATCGATGCCATTGCCGAGCGGATGAGTCGCGGCGGGCGGCTGATCTATATCGGGGCAGGAACCTCAGGTCGGCTGGGGGTGCTGGATGCGGCTGAGTGCCCGCCCACTTTTGGCACTTCCCCCGCACAGGTGGTGGCTTTGATTGCCGGGGGGGAAAGGGCCCTGACCCAGGCGGTAGAAGGCGCAGAGGATGACGCGGAAGCGGCTGCCCGCGCTCTGGAGAGTCTCCACCTCCAAGCTCAAGATAGTGTTGTGGGAATTGCCGCCAGCGGTCGTACCCCCTATGTGCTGGGTGGGATCCAAGCCGCCAGAAGTATTGGGGCGCTCACGATTGGCCTGGCCTGCAATCACCCTTCTCCTCTAACCGAGCAGGTGGATATTGCTATTGCCCCTTTGGTGGGGCCGGAGGTAATCCTCGGATCCACCCGCATGAAAGCCGGCACAGCCCAAAAGTTGGTGTTGCATACGATCTCCACCGGGGTGATGATCCGCTTGGGCAAGACCTATGGCAACCTAATGGTGGATCTCCAGGCCAGCAATGCCAAGCTCAAGCAACGGGCGGAGCGAATGGTGGCCCTAGCCTGCGATCTGGATCCCGCCGCGGCTGCCCAATTGCTGCAGGCTTGTGATGGAGAGGTCAAAACCGCCATCCTTGTGGCCTTGCTGGGGTGCTCTGCTCAAGAGGCCCGTCAGCACTTGCAACAGGCCCAGGGCAACATTCGCCAGGTGCTTGATTCCGTTCTGGCGCAGCGGCGGTGACAATAGTTGAATGGCTTGTCCATGAGCGTTTGCGGCTACCTCTACACGCCTTCTCATGCTCCTTTGCCGGAACAGGAGTTGGCCTGGCTCAAGTTGCGAGGGGCCGATCCCATCCTGCACGATTGGGGATCCCGAACCTATCTGGAGGAGCTGTTCCGACGCATCACAGCCGGCTGGGTGCAGGAAGTGCTGCTCTTGCGCCTGTCGGATCTGGGGGATCGGGCGGATGAAATTCACGAGCGGCTGCTGCAAATCCAACACTCCGGGATCCGCCTCAGCTTGGTCACCGAATCCGGCCTGCAAACCCCCACCAAGGCTGCCGATTGGATCCCCCTGCTGGCCGAGATCCCCCATCAGTTGCAAAGCCGCCGCCTCTGCTGCAGCCAAGCCCAAAACCGCCTGGCGGGCAAACCCCCCCCTGGCCCTGCCCCCTTTGGCTACCGCCGCGAAGGGGAACGCTACGTGCTGGATCGCCGGCAGGCCAGCATCGTTCAGGATTTTTTCCAGCACTTTCTCCTCTACGGATCCCTGCGGCAGGCGGTGCGCTTCTTGGAGGAAAAACACCACAAGCGGATTTCTGTGGCCACCGGACGCAACTGGCTGCTCAACCCGGTATACCGCGGGGATCTGGCCTATGCCGACGGCACCACCCTGCGGGACACTCACCCGGCCCTTCTCAGCCGCACGGAAGCCGCCCAGATCGATCGCTGGCTCAAACGCAACCAAGGGATCCCTCGCCGCAGCGCCAGTGCTCCCCGCGCTTTGGCCGGCCTGGTTCATTGCTGCGCTTGTGGCAGCCTTCTGCGCATTGTGCAAACCACCCCTCGCAAGGGGAAAAAGAACGGATCCCCCTACCTCTATCTGCGCTGCCAAACCTGTCGCTACAGCCTCCCCTACACCGAAGTCCTGCAAGAGGTGATCCGGCAGGTGTGCGAACAACTGCCCCAACGCGCCCAGCAACTGGATCGACAAGCCCTCACTCAAGCCCGCCAAGAGCTGCAAGCCCAAATCCAGGCCAACGCCGAGCGGCTGCGGCAATTGGAAGAGCTGCAGCAATCTGGACTAATGGACGAGGCCTCCCTGGCCCAGCGTCGCTACCAGTTGCGAGCAGAGACGGCCCGCTTGGCCCAAAAGCTGGAGCAACTCCCCCCCGCCAACCTCACCCAGACCATCCAAACCCTCTCCATCCCGCCCTTCTGGCAAGACCTCAGCGAGACCGAACGGCGTGCCTACCTGCGGGAATTCCTGCGCAGGATCGAGGTGGATTCTGCAGGAGCGGTGCGAGTTACGTTTGCCTTTGATCCCTGAGAGTGAAGGGTTCTCCCCACCTTCCCCGGAGAATTGAGATCATTCTTGATTCTT
Source organism: Synechococcus sp. R6-5 (assembly GCF_047461775.1). Lineage (NCBI taxonomy): Bacteria > Bacillati > Cyanobacteriota > Cyanophyceae > Synechococcales > Synechococcaceae > Synechococcus > Synechococcus sp. R6-5. The sequence continues at coordinate 11,392 of NZ_JANSHV010000032.1, read as the reverse complement.
TCTCGACTCAGCCCTGCCTCAGCGACAAGCCAAGAGGACGGGATCAGCGCCATGGCATAGCTGAATCCTTCCCGATTTGGGTGAATTGTCATCTGGAATTGTTTTCTTTTGATCACTGATGAAAGTATATCTAAAACTAAAATCGGGAAAAACATCAAAAATCGACTTGAGAAGCCCTGGGAACTTTCTTAGGACGATTTGCAAGATCTGGGAACTTCTAGCTTTTTGAGGGATCCACCTTTATCCTTCGCAACAGTTCTCAGGGGGCGGATCGGCTGCCGATAATGTCCCTTGTCTGCCCCATGGAGGAACGCGCTGTGAAGTTGGCAGTTTACGGAAAAGGTGGGATCGGCAAATCCACCACCAGTTGCAACATCTCGGTGGCCTTGGCCAGGCGGGGCAAAAAGGTCTTGCAGATTGGCTGTGATCCCAAGCACGACAGCACCTTCACCCTGACCGGCTTTCTCATCCCCACCATCATCGACACTCTGGAAGCCAAGGGCTATCACCACGAAGACATCTACCCAGAAGATGTGATCTACCGCGGCTACGGCGGCGTGGACTGCGTGGAAGCGGGTGGGCCCCCGGCAGGGGCCGGCTGTGGCGGCTATGTGGTGGGGGAAACCGTCAAACTCCTGAAGGAGCTGAACGCCTTCGATGAGTACGATGTCATCCTCTTCGATGTGCTGGGGGATGTGGTGTGCGGCGGTTTTGCGGCTCCCCTCAACTACGCCGACTACTGCCTGATCGTAACCGACAACGGCTTTGATGCCCTGTTTGCCGCCAATCGGATTGCTGCCTCGGTGCGAGAAAAGGCCAAAACCCGCAAGCTGCGGTTGGCCGGGCTGATCGGCAATCGCACCAGTAAGCGGGATCTGATTGACAAATACGTCTCGGCAGTTCCCATGCCGGTTATCGAGGTGCTTCCCCTCATCGAAGATATTCGCGTCTCGCGGGTCAAGGGCAAAACCCTCTTCGAGATGGCGGAAACCGATCCCAGCCTGGAGCCTGTCTGCCAGTACTACCTGAACATCGCCGATGAGCTGCTGGCCCGTCCGGAAGGGATCGTGCCCCAACCTGCCGAAGATCGGGAGCTGTTTGCTTTGCTCTCCGACTTTTACAACACCCCGGCCCGTCAACTGGCCCTGGTGTGACGGATCCCCTGCCAGCGGGGGCAGTGTGTCCAAAAATGAAGCCACTGTTTCGGAAAACCGTCGCAAACCTTATCAATTTGTTGTCCGATCCGCTTTCCCCCCCAAGATGGATCCTGTAGGGATCTCGCTTTGGGAAGGAAATGGCACAGGAGTTGGATATGCAAGGACAAGAGCAACCCACCGTCGTGATTACCGGAGCTTCCTCGGGTGTTGGCCTATACTCAGCTTTGGCATTGGCCAAGCGCGGCTGGCACGTGGTGATGGCCTGTCGGGATCTGGACAAAGCCTACCGGGTGGCCCAACAAGTGGGGATCCCCCAGGGCAGCTATACCCTGATGCAGATCGACCTAGCCAGCTTGGCCAGCGTGCGGCGGTTTGTCGAGCAATTCCGCAACTGGGGCCGTTCCTTGGACGCCTTGGTCTGTAATGCCGCCATCTACATGCCCTTGCTCAAGCAGCCCTTGCGCAGCCCGGAAGGATATGAGCTGACCATGGCCACCAACCATCTGGGGCATTTCTTGCTCTGCCACTTGATGCTGGAGGATCTGAAACGCTCCACCTATCCAGATCGGCGGCTGGTGATCTTGGGCACGGTTACCCACAATCCCAAGGAGCTGGGGGGTAAGATCCCACCCCAACCCCACCTGGGGGATCTGCGGGGATTTGCCCAGGGCTTTAAGGATCCCATCAGCATGGCGGACGGCGGCAAATTTGAACCGGTGAAAGCCTACAAAGACAGCAAAGTCTGCAATATCCTCACCATGCGCGAGCTGCACCGCCGCTTCCACGAAAGCACTGGCATCACCTTCCTCTCCCTCTATCCGGGGTGTGTAGCCACCACGGCTCTGTTCCGCCATCACTATCCCCTGTTTCAAAAACTTTTCCCCTGGTTCCAAAAAAACATCACGGGCGGATTTGTTTCTCAGGAATTGGCCGGAGAGCGGGTGGCCCAAGTGGTGGCCGATCCCGAGTTTCGTCGGTCGGGATTCTACTGGAGCTGGGGTAACCGGCAACGCAAGAATGCCAAGCCCTTTAACCAAGAAGTCTCTGACGAGGCGGCGGACGATGCCAAGGCCAAATTGCTTTGGGATCTCAGCGAAAAATTGGTGGGTGTGCCCCAGTTGGTAGCCCTCTAGTTGGCAACGTTCCCTTCTTTTATGTTTTTAGGAGACGAGCATGAATGCTGCTTTGGATAGTGCCAACGCCCTTAACTTCCAGTGCGAAACCGGCAACTACCATACCTTTTGCCCGATTAGTTGTGTAGCTTGGCTTTATCAAAAAATTGAAGACAGCTTCTTTTTGGTCATCGGCACCAAAACCTGTGGTTACTTTCTGCAAAACGCCATGGGGGTGATGATCTTTGCCGAGCCCCGCTATGCCATGGCGGAGCTGGAAGAGGGGGATATTAGCGCCAAGCTCAACGACTATGAGGAGCTGAAGCGGCTGTGCCTGCAAATTCAACGAGATCGCAATCCCAGCGTGATTGTCTGGATCGGCACCTGCACCACCGAGATCATCAAAATGGATCTGGAGGGCCTAGCCCAGAAGCTGGAAGGGGAGATTGGGATCCCGATTGTGGTGGCCCGGGCCAATGGCCTCGACTACGCTTTTACCCAAGGGGAAGACACGGTTTTGGCCTCGATGGCTCAACGCTGCCCAGAGCAGGTGCGGGCAGAGGAGCAGGAAACCCGCGGGGGTCTCCAGGCGCTTTTCTACGGGCTCCGCTCCGGAAAAAAGAAAGAGGAGGAAGGCTTCCACAAGCATCCCCCCTTGGTGATCTTCGGCTCGGTGCCCGATCCGGTGGTGACCCAACTCACCCTGGAGCTGAAGAAACACGGGATCCGCGTCTCCGGCTGGTTGCCGGCCAAACGCTATGGGGAGCTGCCGGCCATCGAGCCGGGCACCTATGTGGTGGGGGTGAATCCTTTCCTCAGCCGCACGGCCACCACGCTGGTACGCCGTAAAAAGGCTAAGCTCATCACCGCTCCTTTTCCCATCGGGCCGGATGGCACCCGCGCCTGGATAGAAGCCATTGCCCGCGAATTGGGGATCCCGACGCCAGGCTTGGCAGAGCGGGAAGCGGAAGTGTGGAGCCATCCCCAAGTTCGGGATTATCTGGAGCTGGTGCGGGGCAAAAGCGTTTTCTTCATGGGCGATAACCTGCTGGAGATCTCGCTGGCCCGTTTCTTGGTGCGCTGTGGCATGACGGTGCAGGAAATTGGGATCCCTTACATGGACAAACGCTACCAAGCGGCTGAGCTGGCCCTCTTGGAGCGCACCTGCGAAGAGATGGGAGTGCCCAAGCCCACCATCGTAGAAAAGCCGGATAACTACAACCAAATCCAGCGCATCAAGGCCCTGCAGCCGGATCTGGTGATCACAGGTATGGCCCACGCCAACCCCCTAGAGGCACGGGGGATAACCACCAAGTGGTCGGTGGAGTTCACCTTCGCCCAGATCCACGGCTTCGGCAACACCCAGGCTCTGCTGGAGCTGGTGACCCGACCGCTGCAGCGCAATGCTGCCCTCAAAGGCTTGGGTTGGGAACGGTTGGTGCGGGAAGAAGCCCCTGTCTAATTCTCCGGCTCTTCGTTGTCAAACAGTAGACCGTCCAGGTGATCTGGCAGTTGCTGCCGGTCGATCCAGACCATGCCCGCCAGAATAGCCTCGGCCTCGTTTTGAAAGTAGCCGTAGGCTTTGGCGCCAATCTCCGGCTCGAAAGAGCCATCTTGCTGGAGCAGTCGGCAGCGAAAGATAAACCCCTTCTCTGTAGCTTGGGTGGTGATGCTCCAGTTGCGGTGGATGTGCTCGGCCATAGCAGGGATCCCGGCTCGCGAGGGGGTAATTGTCAACTCAGAGGGTGCTCAACACCTCTCGCGCGGCGGCTAGAGTTTTCTCCACATCGGCCTCTGTGTGGGCCAGGGAGGTGAAGCCGGCCTCAAATTGCGAGGGCGCCAGATAGACTCCCCGCTCCAACATGCCGCGATGGAAGCGGGCAAATTTCTGCAGATCGGAAGTCTTGGCCTCTTCGTAGTTGCGCACTGGGCCGGCAGTAAAAAAGAAGCCAAACATGCCGGGCAGATAGCCCCCACACATCTCATGCCCTGTTTCCCGTGCGATCTCTAGGAGCCCTGTTGCCAACTTCTCGGTAATCCGCTCCAGATACTCGTAGGTGCCCGGACGACGCAAAATATCCAGCGTCTGGATCCCTGCTGTCATGGCCAGGGGGTTGCCGGAAAGAGTCCCTGCCTGATACATCGGCCCCGCTGGAGCCACCATTTCCATAATTTCTCGCCGACCGCCGTAGGCCCCCACCGGCAGGCCGCCGCCGATGACCTTGCCCAGGGTCGTTAAATCGGGGATGACCCCAAACTTGGCCTGTACACCGCCATAGCTGATGCGAAAGCCGGTCATCACCTCGTCAAATACCATCAGGGCTCCGTACTTTTGGGTGAGATCTCGCAAGCCTTCCAAGAAGCCCGGCTGGGGGGGAATAAAGCCGGCATTGCCCACCACCGGCTCTAGGATGACTCCGGCAATGGAGTCGGGGTGCTGTTCAAACAGGGCCTTGACTGCCTCCAGGTCGTTGTAGGGAGCCGTCAGCGTAGCGCTGGTAGCTGCCTTGGGCACCCCCGGCGAGTCTGGCAAGCCCAGCGTGGCCACCCCCGAACCGGCTTTCACCAAAAACATGTCCGCATGGCCGTGGTAGCAGCCCTCAAACTTGATCACCTTTTCCCGACCGGTATAGGCCCGCATCAAGCGCAGCACCGCCATGCAAGCTTCAGTGCCGGAATTGACAAAGCGCACCATCTCCACACTGGGCACCGCCTCAATGACCCGCTCCGCTAGTTCATTTTCCAGAACGCATGGGGCGCCGAAGCTGGTGCCTTTCTCCAAAGCTCGGTGCAGAGCCTCAATGACCTCGGGGTGGGCATGGCCGACAATCGCCGGCCCCCAACTGCCGATGTAGTCGATGTATTGGTTGCCGTCCACATCCCAGGCGTAGGCCCCTGAGACACGGTCGAACACGACGGGATCCCCGCCCACCGACTTGAAGGCCCGTACCGGAGAACTAACCCCCCCCGGCATGAGGCTTTGTGCCCGGGCAAAAATCTGTTTGGAGCGGGCGGTGTTAAACGAGGTGGAGTGGAGAGTGCTGGTCATAGAGCATAAGGAGCTTTCAACGCATTACCAAGGCTAGCAAGCAAGGGAGCTTTCTGGTGAGCCCTTTTACCGACCATGAAACTACAAACCCATTCCCGCCAGCGTGTCGATCACCTGCTCCAGGATCAGGGTGAGGTTGGGATGGGAGGTCTCGAACAGGCCCAGCGCCTCTCCGATGCGATCCCTGGGGCCTTGGCTCGGTTTGCTCTCGGTTCGGGATCCCAGCTCGGCCAGCACCGCTTCCACTTCCTGGCGAATGGTGGCAATGTGCTGCCGCTGCTTTTCGTCCAGGCCAGGGGTTTTTTGCAGCTCAACATCCAGATCGTGCAGCAGTTGTCGCAGTTTCGATTCGGCCATTCTGTAAAGAGACCTTAACGACTTGAGAACCGATTGAGTTTTGACCACCCTGCCTCAATCATACGGTCTGATGGGTTGAAGCAGGGATCCCTCTATCTAGGGTCTAAGAGCGGGTAAGCGGCGAAGGTTAACTTTTGCAGCCGGGGATCCTAGCATTGGAGCAACCTTTGTAGGATGGGCAGTAGAGTCTATCCCCATGTCTGAGCTGGCATTGGCCCTAGTAGGGGCGGCGGTTGCTGCTGCCCTTTTCGTTGGGATTTTCGTCTGGGAACAAAGACGCAGCCAAGAATTGCTGCAGCGGTGGGCGGCAAAGCAGGGCTACTCCCTGTTGAGCCAGGAGGCACGGTACTGGCGGCTGGGGCCTTTTTCCGGGAGCACTTCCAAGTATCAACGGGTATTCCGTGTGCGGATACGGGATCCGTGGGGGCAAGAACGCACCGGCTGGGTGAGGTTAGGGAACTGGTGGCTGGGGCTTTTGTCGGATCAGGTAGAGGAGCGGTGGGAGTAGGCTGGGATTGAACCACAGAAGGGGAAAGCAATGAACGGGATCAGGGGTTGGAAAGGGCTGAAGGGGGTGGCGTGGCTGGGCCTGGTACTGGCGGTGGCCCTGTTGGGTTGGAACGCAATCGCTGGAGGCGGAGCGATGGCCAGTCCCGCTGAGGGATCCCGAATGTTGACGGTTACAGGGCAGGGATCGGTCTCGGTGGAGAACTCCATTGCCCTCATTCGCTTAGGGGTAGTCATTCAAGGGGAGACGGCGCAATCGGTACAACAACAGGTGGCAGAACGCTCAGAGCGGCTGGTCAATCGCCTCAAGGAGCTGCAAGTAAGCGCTCTGCAAACCACCGGCATTTCCCTCTACCCGCAATACGACTATCGGGATGGCCAACCTCGCCTAACGGGTGTACAGGGGCAAAACAGTCTGCAATTCGAGGTGCCTGTGGCCAGAGCTGGGCAAGTGCTGGACGAAGCTGTGGCCGCCGGAGCCACCCAGGTGGAATCGGTCAGTTTCCGGGCCGACGATGCCACCCTGTTGGAAGCGCGCAGCCGCGCCCTAACCCAAGCCGTGAAAGATGCCCAACGCCAAGCCCAGGATGTGCTGGGGGTCTTGAACCTGAGCATCCGTTCCGTCGAGCGCATCCAGATTCAGAGCGATGGCTACATGATCCCGCCGCCGATCCCCTTTGCCCGCGCCGACTATGCCCGTCTAGAAACAGCATCCACACCGGTGGAGGGGGGACAGCAAACCGTGCGCGCCCAAGTCACCCTCGAGATCCGTTACTGAGCCTCTGCTTTGCTGCCTCGAATAATTCACAAATGTTCACCACATAGATTTCAGCTCTCCCGCCAAAGGGCTTCTGGTCAGAGCAAGCCTTGGGCAGCAACAGACAGCGGCTCTGGACGAGCGAAGTCTCAGTGATTCAAGAGTGATTCAATCCATCTAACCAACTCGGCAAAGTGGAAGCGGCTGCTGTTTGCTACCGCATTAGAATAACGATGGAAAGTTGCGGGTAGTTTGCTTTCCCGGATTTTCTCGCCATCCTGCCTCAGTTTGGTCTATGGATCCCAGACCGGAGAGCGCTAGTGCAGCTCCTGCGCCTGAGAAGGCGAAACTCGTCTCTGGCAGAAGTCAAGACGGCAGTCTGCAAGCCCGTGTACTGATTGTGGATGATAGCTACATGGTGGCAGAAATGCTGTCCAACTTTTTGGGCAAGCAGGGCTGCAGTATTTCTTATGCTTTGGATGGCCTCTCCGCGCTGGAGCAAATTCGCCGCCAACCCCCAGATCTGATCATTGCCGATTGGGTCATGCCCTCCCTGAACGGCCTAGACCTGTGCCGTCAACTGCGGCAACTGCCGGAATATGCTTGGGTGTACTACATCATTATGACTGCCCGCGAGGGCAACGATAGCATGGAGCGGGCTTTGGAGGCAGGTGCCGATGAGTTTCTCTCCAAACCCTTTCAGGCTGCAGAGCTGCTGACGCGGGTGCGGGCAGGGCTGCGCATTGTAGAAAGTCGCCGCCAGCAATATCTGCTCAAAACCGGGCAAAAATCTACTCCCTCTCCCCCCAAGTCGATTGGTTTGGAGGTGGGTAGCCGTCAAGATTTGGTGGCTCGTTTGCCGCTGCGGGTGGCCCAGGCCCGTGCCCAATCGGAACCCCTCAGCTTGTTTGTGCTGCGCTTGGCCAACCTCGGTTCTCTGGCACAAGGGCTGGATGCTGACGGTCGGGCTGATCTGCTCAAACTGTTTAGGGAGCGTTTGGCCAATAACCTGCGCGATGGAGACGACCTGTTTTGCTACGACGAGGGGCAGTTTATCATTCTGCTCTCCGGGAGCACCTTGGCTGCTGCGCAAATGGCTGCCGAACGCTGCTGCCAGCGAATGATTCAGGATCCCTTTGTGGTGAATGGACGGGCGCTGCCGGTACAGCTCCAGTTTGGAGCGGCCAGCCTCATGGACAGCGATGATCCCAAGGGGGTGGCTCTGTTGCGTCGGGCTGCCCAGGCTATGCGAGATAGCAGGAATGTGCACAGCTCGGTGGTGACTGCTCCCCATCCCATCCCAGTTTCCGACCGCGTCAGCGGAACGGAGTCCTCAGAGCTGCTGAAACGCCTGCAGCGTCTGGAAAAAGAAAACGCCGAACTGCGCCGAGAGTTGGAGACTCGCCTCAGGCAGATTGAGGATCTCCGCCAACACCATCAAGAGCTCAGCCAAAAAATGCAGGCTTCTGCACCGGAACTGTCCACAGCGGGATCCCTGGCCCATAGACCCTTCCGCTTGCGGCGGCGAAAACTCCGGCAGCTTTGTCTGAAGCGTCAACTGAGCCGTAGAAGACCGCGCCTGGCCTTGGGGCGGCTGAGCAGGTAGTGATGGGCTGAGCGAACGGGAGAGACGGAAGGGAGGTGCAAAAGGCTATGATGGGCATTCTTCAGGGTCAAGTGGCCGGATCTGGGATCTGGAGACCAGCAGGAAGATGGTTCCTAAACAACATTGAGCTAGTCTTGACGGCGGTAGGAATAGGGGTGATTCTGCTAAGTGGTTTTGTGGCCAGCCGCAGCGCTTTTTCGCTAGAAACGGCAACGGCGGTCAGCGCCACTTTGGTAGGGGTCGTCCACGGGATCCTCTTTTGGCTGTTGCGACGGCGGCAGAGACAGGTGAGGCGGGAGGCAATCGGGCAAATTCGGGAAATGCTAGAAGATTTGGGCAAAAACCGCCTGCAAACCATCAAGATGAGCTTATACATGGTGCAGATCCATCAACCGGAGCAGGAAGAGCGAACCCGAAAAAGCTTTGACCGCGTTTACCAGATCCTGGCGGAGATGAGCACCTTGATCGACCACATTTCGGAAGAATCTCTGGCCGGCTGGCGCCATCGCTACCGCCAGACTCTGCAGCGGGTTGAGTCGGAGTCTCAGTAGTTTTTAAATCGTCTTTAAATCTTGAGTGGCTTAAGGGATCCCTTGAGGAGTTGGCTGAGCCGGTGGACGGTCGGATTTCGGGAAGCACCCAATTGCTCGGTCTAATCGGGGATCCGGTGGCCCACAGCTTATCCCCAGCCATGCACAATGCTGCTTTGGCAGCTATGGGGGAAAACTATTGCTATGTGCCGTTTCCGGTGGCTCCAAAACACTTGGCGGCGGCGGTGGCAGGGCTGGCGGCCATTGGGGTGCGGGGGTTTAATGTGACGATTCCTCACAAACAGGCCATTCTCCCTTTGCTCGATCAGATTGAATCGCGGGCAGCAGCGGTGGGGGCGGTGAATACGGTTTACCCCTTGCCAGAGGGCGGGTGGGCGGGCACCAATACCGATATCGATGGCTTTGTCCAGCCTTTGCTGGGCCTGGAAAAAGGGATCCCTACTCTCATTCTGGGATCCGGGGGGGCAGCGCGGGCGGCCATCCAAGGCTGTTTGGAGTTGGGGCTGGGGCCGGTGCGGGTGGCGGGGCGATCCCCCAACCCATTGCTGGCCTTGCAACAGACCTGGCCTCAGGTGGAGACGGTGAACTGGGCGGAGTTGAATTGCTACCTGTCTCAGACGCGGCTTTTGGTCAACACCACCCCCGTGGGCATGCACAAGCCGGGATCCCCTGGCGGTCAGGAGCTCTCTCCCCTGAGCCGGGAGCAACTGGGCCTGCTGTCTCCGGGTGCCATCGTGTACGACCTGATCTATGTGCCGGATCCCACTCCTCTGCTGCGGATGGCCGCCGAGTTGGGACATACCCCCATCAGTGGGCTGGAGATGCTGGTTCACCAGGGGGCCAAGGCTCTATCGCTTTGGCTGGGAGGCAAGCCTGTGCCAGTAGAGGTGATGCGGCAGGCAGCTCAACACCAGTTGGCCCAGGTTTAGGGTCACTCCAGGCCAGTTGGAAGCCCTCTCTCAAGGTGTAATGAGATAACAACAACTACCGGCCTAGCAATCCAAGGTTGTTTCCCGCTCCCAGGGCGTGATCTGACGGTTGTATTCCTGCCACTGTTGGCGTTTGAGCTTGAGGTAGGCATTCACAAAGGGATCCCCAAGCCTGCTGCGGAACAGGGTGTTTTGGTCTAAATGGTTGAGGGCTTCGACCAGAGAGCCGGGCAACGTTGGGGCATTGGGGAGGGGATCGGTGTAGGCGTTGTTGTCACAGCGGGGGCCAGGATCCCGTTGGTGTTGGATCCCGTCCAGGCCGGCGGCAATGAGACCGGCAGCCAAAAGGTAGGGATTGGCAGCAGCATCGGCCAAACGCAATTCAAACCGCCCGGCATCCGGGATCCGAATGGCGTGGGTGCGATTATTGCCGCTGTAGCTGATCGTATTGGGAGACCAGGTGGCCCCAGAGAGCGTGACGGGGGCATTGAGGCGGCGATAAGAATTGACCGTTGGGTTGGTGAGGGCACACAAAGCAGGTGCATGGTGTAGCACCCCGCCGATGAAGTGATAGGCCAGTTGAGAAAGCCCCAATTCCCCTTGGGGATCGGCGAATAGGTTTTGCTCCCCCTGCCAAAGAGAAATATGGGTGTGGCAGCCGTTGCCCGTCAGATGGGCAAAGGGTTTGGGCATGAAGGTAGCTCGATAGCCATGCTTTTCGGCAATGCTTTTCACCATGTATTTGAAAAAGGCGTGGCGATCAGCCGTAACTAGGGCATCGTCAAACCGCCAGTTCATCTCAAACTGGCCGTTGGCATCCTCGTGATCGTTTTGATAGGGATCCCAGCCCAGCTTCTGCATGCCATCGCAGATGTCTCGGATCACCGAAAAACGCCGCATCAAACTTTGCTGGTCATAGCAGGGCTTGGCCTGCTGGTCGCGCTCATCGGAAATGGCCCACTCTTCGGGCGACAGAAGCATGAACTCGCATTCGATCCCCGTCTTGACTTGAAAGCCCATGGCTTCTGCTTGGGACAACACCTTCTTCAATACCCAGCGGGGGGTTTGTGGCAAGGGATCCCCGTTGACCTGAATTAGATCGGCAGGCATCCAGGCCACTTCCGGCTGCCAGGGCAGTTGAAACAAGCGCTCGCGCTCCGGCTGGGCAAACACATCGGGGTCTGCAGGCGTCAAGTCCAACCAGGCAGCAAACCCGGCAAATCCAGCCTGACCCTCTGCCATGAAGTCGATAACTGAGGCAGGCACCAGCTTGGCCCGTTGGATCCCAAGCAGGTCGGTAAAAGAGAGCAGAAAGTAGTTGATCCCTTGGGCGCGGGCAATTTCAGCTAGAAATCGCAGGAGCCCCG
>NZ_JANSHV010000031.1:0-2070 GCF_047461775.1 Synechococcus sp. R6-5 | reverse complement strand
CCTTTCGCGCCAGCGGGACGGAGTCCTTGGACCCTCGAAGATCCCATTCTTCGGAACTGTCTTTTCAGGTCATCGAAATTGAGCTGACCCGACCGGATCGCCTGGTTTTTCCAGAGGATTTGGGTCAGCTTCAGCTGCCTGCCGGGATCAATGCCCAGCTGGGGGTGGTTCTGACGGGGCGGGCCCCCATTTGGCTGTATGGCTGGCTGGTGCATGAGTGCCACTTCACCCGTTGGGTGGCCTGTTATGACCCACGCTTGGGCGCGGTGGTGGTCTCCAGCCATACCCCCGAAGTGCGGGTGGGCCAGGTCATCCCCTGGGTGCAGGGAAGGCCGGGCAAGGCCTACGGCCCGCTGACGCGAACAGAATTGGCAGCGGCGGTGATGGTGGTGGGCCCCCCCGACAGTGGCAAAAGCCGTCTTGCCCGCGCCCTCTTCGAAGCTCTGCTGCCGGAGCATCCCGATATTTATCTGCAACGGGCCCATTGGGATGGGGAAGGCAATTGGACTTTAGACTTGCCACCAGAAGAGGCGAAGATCCTCAAGCACCAGTACCGGGGCTCTTTTACTCCCGAATTTTTCAGCTTCCATGCCCAGGCCATTCTGGCTTTGCGCCGGCAAAAGAGTTTGGTGATTGTGGATGTGGGCGGCAAGGTGGATCCGCAAAAGCAGCCGATCCTGGAAGCCTGCTCCCACTACCTGGTGGTCAGCCGGGATCCCGAGGCTATCCCTCTCTGGCACGAGTTTTGTCGAGACCGGGGCAATTTGCGCTGTGTGGCCATCCTGCACACCTCGCCCGGCCCTCCTCAAGTGCTCAAAGACTCACCTGAGTTGGAAATTCGCTGGGATCCCAACTCTCCTCCCCCCGCGGAGCTGCTTCGGGCGGTGCGCCGCTTGATTGCCTAGGGGTGCGGATTCAGAATTGGATGGGCGGGCGAGCCTTTTCGGAAACGGCGAGATTGAGAACCGGGAGATTGAGAACTGGGAAAAGAAAAAGGAGAGGGTACTGATGCTGGGAGCCATTGCCGGGGATGTTATCGGCTCTGTCCATGAGCACTCGGGCACCAAAACGAAGAACTTTCCGCTGTTCGTCGAGGCCAGCCAATTTACCGATGACACGGTTCTGACGGTCGCTGTGGCCGAGCGGCTGCTGCGGGGCGGTAGCTACGTCGATTGGTACCATGAGTACTTCCACGCCTACCCAGAGGCTGGGTACGGGAGCAGCTTCATCCACTGGGCCGAGCATCGCTGCCGTGAGCCGTACTACAGTTGGGGCAACGGAGCCGCCATGCGGGTTAGCCCCATTGGCATCGCCTGCAACACGCTGGAAGAAGTGCTGGCCCAGGCGCGGGCCAGTGCCGAGGTAACCCACAACCACCCGGAGGGCATCCGCGGCGCTCAGGCTACGGCAGCCGCCGTGTTTCTCGCCCGGTCAGGGTACACCAAGGCCGACATCAAGACGTACATCGAGCAAGAGTTCGGATACTGCCTATCCGAGCGGCTGGACGATATCCGGGAGCACTACTGCTTCGATGTCTCCTGTCAGGGCTCGGTGCCCCAGTCGATCATCGCGTTCCTAGAGGCAGACGGTTTTGAAGACGCGGTGCGCAACGCCATCTCCCTTGGTGGAGACGCAGACACCATGGCCTGCATTGCCGGGGGCATTGCGGAGGCGTTTTTCGGCGGCGTGCCGGACGAGATCGCATCCCAGACGCTGGCCGTTTTGGACGAGCGGTTGCACGGCGTTGTGGGCGAGTTCCAAGAGAGGTTTGCGGATCGCCTGACCAGGGGCTGCACCTGATGGCCAAGGTGTGTGGTTTTTGGGTTTTGGGTTGCCTTGTCGCCCTCTCGCTCCGTCAACTGCTCCAGGTTGGATTTACCGGTAAGCCGCCTCTGGGTTGGCTTCATGGCCGTAGAGATAGCTGAGAACCGAGTTGCGCAGGCGGTAGTACTGCGGATCTTCAAGAATCCGCTCGCGATCCCGAGGGCGCGGGAAGGGGATGGTCACGATCTGCCCGATGGTGGCTGCAGGGCCATTGGTCAAAGGACTCCGTCCCGCTGGCGCGAAAGG
>NZ_JANSHV010000030.1:0-4282 GCF_047461775.1 Synechococcus sp. R6-5 | reverse complement strand
GCAGTGTTCAGCGTAAATGTATCAGCCTGGCTCACCACCGCCGCAGGTAAGAGGCCAAGTTGGGGAAATAGAACGCCCCCCAAATCCCCAGCAGGATGACTCCCAAGCCGAACACAACCAGCCAAAGGCGCGGTCGGCTGTGCAGCTTATTGGATCCCACCTGGACGTAGGCCAGATCCACCCAAGCAGTATTGCCGCGGCGGAACCAGCCCACCACTTTGACGCGCCGGCCCACCAGGGCGCGGATCCGCTTCAGGCCGGAAAAGACATTGCCCACCGGCCCCAAAGGGGAAGTAAAGCGCACCGGGATCAGCCCTGTGGCCTCTTGCAGCTTCAGCTCTGCCCCCAGTTGATAGCCGGAGGGGCCCAGTCCCACCAACTCCCCCTCCAGCTCCACCCATTGTCCGCGGCGGGGATCCGCGTCGGGATCCGCCAGCAAGCTGAGCACATCCGTCGGCCTTGCCGGCAGGGATCCCCCGTACATCAACCCCGCTTTGGCCCACAAGCCCACCCCGTAGCCCACCACCGCTGCTGCCGCGATCACCTTGGGATCGAGACGGTTTTGCAGCAGCAGGTAGAGGATCAGCCCCACCAGCCAGCCAATGAGGATCCCGACCACTTCGGCTGCGTAGATGGCCAGATCCAGCCAAAACCGGCTTTGCAGGCGGGCCACATCCAATTTGGACCCGGATCCCAGACTCAGCTCCGGCACGAGGCGCAGCCGCTCCCCATATCCTGCCAAGACCTTGAAGCGGTGCCCCGGCAACGGATGGCTGGAATTGACCTGCATCCAGCGGGCCCAAGGGTTGATTTGATCCCAAAGAAAGACTTGGCCAGCTTGGGAGGGATCCTGGAGGCGGGCGGCAGCACTGGCAGCGGCGATGGTTTTGAAGTCCAAAAAGCTGAACAGGCGGGTGCAGTGCAACAGCGAGGAAGGTCGGCGGTCATTTTTGTGGGCCTCTTGTAAGCCGGCAGCCGATTTGAGCAGAGCAGCGATCAGCCCGTTCGGGTTGCCGGTTGCCTGTACGGCAAAATGGTCGGCATGGTAGGTGCCCAGGCGCGAGAGGAAAAACAGGGGATAGGAAAGCACCGTGTAGATCAAGTAGAGCAGAGGGGCCACATGCCCGATCAGATCCCGCCGCCGACTTTGGCCGCGCCCCTCCCCCAGCTTGCTCACCTGCTCCAAGGCCAGGTAAACCAGTTGAATCGGGGATCCCAGCAGGGTCATGACCAGGATATCTCCATTAACAATTCGCCCCAGGGCCTGGGCGTAGACGGCGGCAATCTCATCCTCAGAAAGCTGCTGCAACAGGGCTTGGGTGACCACAATGCGGCAGCCATCAGAAAAAGTGCCGTAAACAAAGGCCAGCGGCCCAGCATCCGGGATCACCCCCAGTCGGGGCTGTTTTAGCTGGTTTTGGGCACAGATGCGCTGCAGCAGGCGCGCCGTTTCGGGGCTGTGGCGTTCGATTTCGCCAAGCCTGGCCCAACGCAACTTGTGCAGCCGTTGGTGGAGCTGATCCATCAGCCAGGGGGCAAAAAAGAGAAGGCCTACTCCAAAGTTGACCGCCAGGCTGCCGGCCACCAACCACCGCAGGCCATTGCGCAGCCAGGGCAGCAACCCCTGCAAAAACCAAAGCTGCCGCGGAAAACTCAGCCGGCCAAAATCCAGATGGCTGCCTACCAACACAAAGCTCAGCCACCAAAGGAAGACAATGCCCACCCCCAGGGATCCCCACTTGGCCCAATGCAGGGGGCCGGCCCGCTCCGGCAGGGGGATCTTCATACCCAGTTGGGCGGCCCGTTGACGGGTGGACAGGGATCCCGCTCCAGGAGACGGCTCCTCTGGGGGAGCAGAACGCGGTTCGACAGGTTTGGCGGACGGAGCAGCCAGGGACTCTGTTGCAGTGGGCAGGCGAAGCAAGATCTTCTTGGCCCAGCCTTGCGCCTGGGGGTTGGGGTGTTGCAGCAGCTCTAGGCAGAGGGACCGTGCCTTCTCCGTCTGGCCCAACTGGTGGTAGGCCCGCACCAGGTTCATTTGGGCTTCCAGGGCTTCGCCGTCAGATGAGTCTGCCGGGATCCCTAATGCTTTGTCCTGCTGACGGGATTGGGCCAGGTAGCCTTCAAAAAGTTGGATGGCCTCTTGAAGGCGGCCCTGCCGCAGGGCTTCCTTGCCCGCCTGGACGGCATCGGGGATCATCGGCTTGCTCCTTGCCTGGTAGGGTCTGCTTCTGGAGATCGGTTGGATCCATCTGCTCCCCCAGCTTACTCAGGGATCCAACCCCGAGAGACTGGATCCCCCCTAAAGGGGGTAGCAGAGCAAGCGCCGCCGCAAGCGATCCAGAGCCGTCTGGGCGCTCCACCAACGCACCCCCTCTCTGCCGCGCAGGCTGCCAAACCGGTACTCGTGTACTTCCACCTTCCCTTGCGGATCCGCCAAACCCAGATACACAAGACCGACTGGCTTGGTGGCGGTGCCTCCCTCTGGCCCGGCAATGCCGGTGATGCTCAAGGCCCAGTTGGAGCCCAGGACTTGCTTGGCCCCCAGCGCCATTTGGGCGGCCACCGCCTCGCTCACGGCCCCGTGCTGTCGCAGGGTTTCCGGATTCACCTGTAAAAGCTGCTCCTTGATGCGGTTGTCGTAGGCCACGATCCCCCCCACAAAATAGCGGGAGCTGCCCGGGATCCCGGTCACCAACTGCCCCAGCAGCCCGCCGGTGCAGGATTCTGCCACCGCCAGAGTTTGACCCCGTTGCAGCAACAGCTCCCCCACCACACCGGCCAAGGTGGCGTCATCGCTGCCGAAGTAGTCTTCTCCAGAAATCTGTAAAATCTGCTCCACCACCGGGGCGATCAAGGCTTGGGCCTCTTCACGACTGGGAGCACGTCCGGTAACCCGCAGGCGTACCTCCCCCTGGCTGGCGTAGGGAGCCACCGTAGGGTTTTCCCCCGCCAACAGGGATCCCAGCCGTTCGGCCAGCGTCGATTCGGGAATGCCCCAATAGCGCAGTACCCGGCTGTAGAACACCTCTTTTCCCCAGCCGATGGAGCGCAGATAAGGCACGGCGGTCTCCCGCCACATGTGTTGCATCTCCCGCGGCACCCCAGGGAAGGTGAGAATGTGCAGGTCGGGCCGGGGCTGCCAGATGAGGCCACAGGCGCTGCCAAGCGGGTTGGGCAACACCCTCGCTCCCCGGGGCAGAAAAGCCTGCTTGCGATTGCTCGGCGAGGGCACAAGGCCCCGCTGCCCGTACTTTTGCAGGATCTCTTCCCACACTTGGGGGTGCTCCACCATCTCCGCCCCAAAAAAGGAAGCCAGCGCCTCATGGGTGAGATCGTCCGGCGTCGGCCCCAAACCCCCGGTGATCAGAATCAAGCTGGAACGACCACAGGCCACCTCCAGCGCGTGGTGAATGCGGGCCTCGTTATCCCCCACCACCGTTTGGTAATAGTGGGGGATCCCCAGTTGCGCCAACTCGGCTGCCAAGTACTGGGCATTGGTATTGGTGATCTCTCCCAAAAGCAATTCTGTGCCGATGCAGAGGATCTCAGCCCCTTGGGGAATAGCAGTTTGCGGTGGGATCATGCTTGGCCTCGAGCTCAGCTCAGCCGCAAGAGAAGTATACAAGCAGGGAGGTCTCGGCCTCCCTGCGCGCCCCCAGATTTTGGGCTTGCAGTTGGCCATTCCAAATGGCGGTGAGACAACCGGCAAGTTTCCATCTCCGGCGCTGGCAAAAAGATTGGGGGACGAGATGTATCCGACAGCACAACAGCGACAGACGCTGCAGCAGTGGTTGGGAACAGCTCGGTTTGTTTATAACCGCACCCTAGATTTTCTGAAGTCTTTAGAAGGCGAGCGTCCACCTGGATGCAAGTAGCTACTCACCACATCTTGCCTTCTCTACCAGATTGGGCGAAGGCAGTCCCGTACCAAACCAGAAAGTGGCAGTCATTGTTTGCGTTGGCCCATTCAAGACTTGCGGGATGAGCGCCAAGGCGGCCAGGTTCTGGGTGGACAACTTTGACATTTATTCTTTGACATTTTCTTTGACATTATTTGACATTGTTTATTGTCTTGGTTTATTGTCTTGCTGCTCAAGTTTCAGACCTCCAAGATAGCGGTCAGAAAGCAGCGCCAGCTACATGCCAAGACGGTGCGCTTGCTACTGGTGGGCGCGTAGTGCGTTCCAGGAACGGCCAGAGGCTGTGGCTGAGCAGTACGGGAAACAAGCATTGACATCCTCCCCGGCCTTTAGGCCGGAGATTCCTACCACGCTACGCA
>NZ_JANSHV010000029.1:0-13203 GCF_047461775.1 Synechococcus sp. R6-5 | reverse complement strand
GCGGGCCGGAGGCCTTAGCAGGAAGCAAGCGGTTGTTTGTTTCACCTTGACGGTGAGATAAGTGACTATGCGTTGCGAAACGGTTCAGCAACATCTCCCCAAGCCCAGACAGTCCTATCCAGCAAGGCTTCTGGGCTTCTTAAGTGTCCACAAAGGCTCGGCAAAATCTACCCCCAACTCCTCTCCTGTAAGGCGGCCTTCCCTCACCTCCGGCTTCTCTCCCCCTGGGAGAGGGGAGTTAGGGATCGACGCAGCAAGCCGTTTCATTGCTGTTTGAAATAATGAAAGTATTCTGCTTGGGAGCAAACCTTAGGCAGCAAGGGATCCTCCGCTGTTTTCACCCTTTCCACGGAGAGGATCCTGACCTATCTCAGGAGCTTCCACCAGGCGATTTCCCAACTCACGCTTGCCCCTCTCCCTGACGGCGGATTAAGAAGCGGATTTCCTGAAGGAGAACCTCAAAGCGTTGATCCGATTCAGCCTGCCGCTGCCTCAATTCTCTCAGCTCCTGCCGCAATTCCCGCACTTCCTGCCGCAATTCCAGGACAACCTCAGCGAGACGCCCTGAAAGGGTCTGCAAGGCAAGCTGAGCATCGGTAACCTGGGCAACTGTATTGGCCACCCTGGTCACAGCTTCGGCCAACTGGACAAACCGCGTCTCAATTTCCTCATTGGTCATGGCCGGGTGTGTCTTGCTTGGCTAATGATTAGCTGATTCTACCCTGCACGGTATGGAGTGTCACTCTCTGAGAATGGGCCGCAATTTTGAGGAAAAACCGGCTGGCCAACGGGGGTTATCAACCCAGGGATCCCCCATTCGCGCAAGTCAGCTTGCCAGGGCTATGAGCGTGGTGTAAATCCCTTGGAGGGACGCAGTGGCCTGGCTCCAGAGGGTGTGGGTCAACGACCACCTATCCAGACCCATGGCCCCGCACAACAGCAGCAGATACAGGTTGGCAAACGTGAAGAGCGAGGCCGCCCGATCTCGGTCGCAGGGATCCTGCAGCAACTGCACCGCCTTCCAAACCAAGAGGGATCCCAGCAGCGCCGCCGCGCTCAGATAAAAGGATCCCAGCATTCCCAATGGGTAAACCAGCAACAGGCTGACCGGAACCATCAGCAGCGCGTAGAGCAAAATCTGCGCGGCAGTGATCCTTTCGCCCGCGACCACCGGCAGCATCGGCACCCCCGCGCGAGCGTAGTCTTCCCGCTTCAGAATGGCCAAAGCCCAGAAGTGGGGTGGAGTCCACAAAAAGACGATGGCGAACATCACCCACGCGGCCCAGCTGAGCTCGCCTGTGGTTGCTGCCCAGCCCACCAAAGGCGGGATGGCTCCTGCCGCTCCACCGATGACGATGTTCTGCGTGCTGGAGCGCTTCAGCCAGTGGGTGTAGACCCCCACATACACCAGGATCCCCGACATGGCCAAACCGGCAGCCAGCAGGTTGGTGAAAATAGCCAACAACCCAAAGGCAGCCAAAGCCAGGATCCCCGAAAAAATCAGAGCATCCCGCGCTCGGATTCGACCGGAAGGCAAGGGGCGATGACGGGTTCGCTCCATCATCCGATCGATATCGGCGTCATACACCATGTTGATGACATTGGCTGCCGCCGCCGCCATTCCTCCCCCCAAAAGGGTGACGAAAAACCTAAACGGGTCGGTGTTGCCTGCCATCCACATGGCCCCAGCCGTCGTCATCAGCAAGAGGGCGATGATCTTGGGCTTCACCAACTGGCTGTAGCTGCGCAAAACCTGGACAAGCGCCTGGCGCTCGCACCCCAGAGCACATGGGCTCTGCTCAGAGGGGATCCCCCCCATCGGGTTCTGGTAGGAAGCCTGACGGTCGACTAAAACGCTATCTTGCATGAAATTCACTCACCGGTCATTTCTGCGGTCATGGCCATCCACTGGCTTTCTTCCCCCTGGGTTCGCATTCGCCAGGCCAGCACCGTAAAAGCCAGCAGACAGGCCAGCAAAGCTGCCCCCATCATCTGATGGGCCACCGTTAGGGGTTCTACCTGCAGCCGGTAATGATAGGTCAAAACACCGATCCCCACCTGGGCCAACAGCAGGCCAACAGACCCATGGCCCAAGAACTTGAGAAGGCGGGGGATCCGCTTGCGCCGTAGCCCGGTGGCCACCGCTACTGCCAACACCCCAAGGGTGGCCGGAGCAACTCCCAGCAGGTGGCTGTTCATCACCCAGCACAGCTCGCCGGCAGCAAAGCATTGATGCAAAGCCCATTGGGAGGCCACCAAGGCGCCCAGAAGGCTCTGGACATACACCAGCAGCACCGCCCCCAAGCCCAGCCAAGGCAAGTAGCCGACGGAAAATGGCCCTTCACCCAGTCGCAGCGGCAGGATGGAGTCCTTAGAACCGGCTCTTGTCCAGATCAGTAATCCCAGGGTGAGCAAAGTGGCAAAAAACAGCAGGCCCGTGCCCAAGTGGGCCGTCACAATATCAAAGCGCAGCAGCTCCGTGACCGTCAGCCCGCCCAGGATCCCTTGCGTCAAGACCAGAACAAAAGCCCAGCTCAAACCCCAGGGCAGCCAAGTGGGCAATGCCTGACGCTTCAGCCAAGCAAACCCCATCAGAACCAGCGTAGCCAAGCCTACCCCAGAAGCCACCATGCGGTGAAACCATTCCAGAAAGACTTGTAGGTTCATCTGCTGGCTGGGCACAATTGCCCCGTAGCAAAGGGGCCAATCTGGACAGGACAGCCCAGCATTCATGACGCGGGTGGCACTGCCTAACCCCATCAGCAGCCAAGTGGCCAATGCTAACCCCAGTAGGGCTTGTCCCATACGCAGGGAAAGCTTGTCTGAGAGCACAGGATTCCGCTGGGAAGAAGGTTGGGATTGATGAAAGATCGAAGAATCCATTGCAGTTGAAGGCATAGCAAAGACTGGGCTGACGGCTCGAGCATCTGCACTGAAAAAGAGGCTGGGCTGAAAAAGCCTAGCCGGCTTGGTATCGGGCCATCTGGAAACAAAGACGCAGGTTACTCGCTGACTATTCCTCGAAGCCAATCCTAAATGCGGTTTTGTGGCTGGCGAAGGCTTTTTAAGAATTTCTTTCTCGGCGCACAGGTGTTCCGAATCCTAGGCACCTCTGGGAAGTCAAGCCAGCAGACCAATCCTTTTCCCCCTGGGAGAGGGGTCGCGGCAGCGGCGCGAAGCGTTTGGGCGGCAGCGGGAGTGTCTCAATCTCGTTTGGAATGACTACAATGCCTGAGCGCCAGAGGAAACCGATCAGCCAACTCCTCAACGACCAAAGAGGTTAGCTGCCAAAGTCCTTCCCACTGGCTCTGGTCGTGAAGATGAGGTAGCCGGGGGGTCATCAGCCCCAATAGGCTCAGGGGATAAGGGATCCTTATCATCGCCGCTGCAAGGGGCTATGGTGTTCAACCCAAGAAGATTGAAAAAAGGCTATCCCTGGGCAGAAGCTGGCCCGGAAATCGGTCTGCCAGGCCTGTAGCCACTAGCGAATGTACTGGGCCAAAGCCCGCGAAGAATAGCCCACCCGCAATTTGCGCAGGGCATCTCGCTCGATCTGACGAATCCGTTCCCGCGTTAGGTTGAAGTGATCCCCCACCTCCCGCAGGGTTCTCGCCTGTTGCCCGTCTAACCCATAGCGCAACTCCAGCACTTGCCTCTCAATCGGCTTCAGGGTTTGCATGGCAGAACGCACATCCTGCTGCATCGATTGCACGAGGATCCCTTGAAAGGGCTGCTCTTGCCGCTCATCTTGCAGCAAATCTCCAAGGCGGCTTTCTCCTTCCTGGCCGACCGGCACATCCAGCGACAGGGGCAAAGCAGCAGCCTGTTGGATCATGCGCAGTTTCTTGACTTTAATGCCCAAGGCTTCTGCCAGCTCCGCTTCGGTGGGCCGCCTCCCCTGCAGCTTCATCAGCTCGCGGTTGGTGCGCTTGAGCAGGCGTACTTTGTCGACCATGTGTACCGGCAGGCGAATCGTCCGCGCTTGGTTGGCAATGCAGCGGGTAATGCCTTGGCGAATCCACCAATGGGCGTAGGTGCTGAAGCGAAACCCCCGTTCGGCATTGAATTTTTCGGTGGCCCGAATTAACCCGATATTGCCCTCTTGGATCAGATCCAAAAAGGGCACCCCCCGATTGAGGTATTTTTTGGCAACACTGACCACCAGGCGCAGGTTGGCGTTGACCAGCTTGCGCTGAGCCTGCTCCCCTTGTCGGATGCGGGAGCGAAGGGTGGATACGGAAATCTGCAGGGCCTCGGCCAGAGCCTCATCGCTGGGATCCTCCCCCCGCCGTTGCCGCCATTCCTGCCGGGCTTGGTCGATGAGGAGCTTTTGCTGAATTTTGCGCGACAACTCGATTTCCTCAGCGTGATCGATGCGGGGCACGCGACCGATGGTATTCAGGTAGTGATCGACAGCGTCCTCGTTCAACCGGGATCCGCCGGCCCCTGGCTCTGAGTCAACTTCTGCGAGGTCGTCTTGAGGGGCAGACTCGGGGTCGAACCAGAGATCGTCGAACTCCTGAGGCGAAGAGACAGAGTGTTCAGGATGAGGACGAGAAAAAACCACGGCCAGGTGAGGAGAGAACTTCATCTCCCAGTCTAAAAAGGTTTCTGCTGCTGCTGCGAGCGAAAATCGATCATGCCCCTCTTTTTTGTCCGGAGATTTTTCCGCTTGGATGCGGGAGCAGCAGGGATCCCATCCGTCAAGTCCTTGTAGGCAAGGGGTTGCCCGGCAAAAAGCGGTAAGCGATTTTCGATCTAGACCTTGAGATAAGATTGTTCCTGAGCCAGTCAGCTCAACGGCTGCCGGGTGGGATCCCAGGAAAAGGGAACCTTGCCAGCTCAGGCTACCATGTGAGGATCCCTCAACTTCCTCAGTCTGGAAAAGAATATTTACGGCTTTCTGCTCCTATGGAGTCTAACGACCGGCACCATCCATCGGCCAACTTGATTGGGGAACGGGTGCGCTGGGTACGGGAGAAGCTGCAACTCACCCAAGATCAACTGGCGGGTCGCTTGGCCAAGTACGGTGTGCAGTTGGACTACGTCAAAATTGGCCAGGTGGAAAAGGGAAAACGGCGCGTCATCGACAAGGAACTGGTGGCCTTTGCCAAGGCGTTGGGGGTATCGGTCACTTGGCTGCTGAGCGGAGATGAATCCCACCTGTAGCGGCCTGCGGGAAAGTACATCCGATACAGGGATCCCGAACAAAAGGACGTGAAGATACTTAAATACCTTGTACTCTCGGACGTGATCTCAGTCATTTTCCGTGTAAACACGGTAGGCTGGACTCATGAATAGATTGGCTTGAGGCCAAACCCCAGCTTTTCCTCAACCATCCGAGGGGGTAGGAGAGGCGGAGAGATACAGCGCCGCGCCGGAAGTACGGGTTTTTCCAACAAGGATCGGGATCACAGGCTTCTTCACCTAAACTTGATATTGTTGACTTGGCGTTAAGCTGCCGCCGTCTATCTGGCCGTCTATCTGTTTGTGTAAGGTTTGCCGATGCTCTCTTTCTTCTTCAATTCCAGCAAGGCCAACAACCGACAAACCGGAGGCCACCGTGTGCCTGCTGCGAGCAAAACCACAGGCACGCAACGGATCCCTAACTAGCAACCGCCTTTCTGCCCCCCATGAGGTGCTCAAGCAGGAAAGGCAGAGGAAGCGGGAGCAAGAGTTTACCGAAATGGAGCAAAACATCAATCGCATTCGCTACTTCTACCAAAAAGCAGACATGCCCCTGGAGATGCGGCAAATTCTGACCTACCGTAAGCTGATGGAGCTGGACTACTTTACCTCGCAGGCGGCAAAAGAGCTGCTCAAGCAATGGCAGCAGCAGGAAGAGCAAGAACGCCGTCGGGCTTGAGAAAAGGGCAATCGAACCTTGGCAAGTAGGCTTGTTGAGCCAAGAGTTCCCGGTCTACGGGTAAAGGCCGCGATCCTGTAGGGCTTGCGCCACTCGGCCTACCCCCAGGGTGTAGGCAGCCAGTCGCAGCGACACTTGCCGCCGTTCAGCCTCTTGCACCACCCGTTCAAAGGCACGTACCATCAGACCTTCCATTTCTTGATAAACTCGCTCCTCATCCCAGAAGATGTAAGAGAGTCCCTGCACCCACTCCAGATAGCTCACCACTACCCCACCGGCATTGGTCAGAATATCCGGCAATACCTGGATCCCTCGCGATTCCAAAATCCGGTCGGCGGCGAGAGTGGTTGGCCCGTTGGCAGCTTCTGCCACGATCCGGGCTTGAATTTGGTGGGCATTGGCTTCGGTAATTTGGTTCTCTAGAGCAGCAGGGATCAACACGTCCGCTTTTTGCACCAGCAGGTCGGCGTTGCTGATGGGCTCAGCCTGTGGAAAGCCCGCCATGCGGCCTCCCTGTTCCTTCATGTGGGCTTTGAGGGCGGGGATATCCAGTCCTTTGGGGTTATAAAGGCCCCCAGAACTGCCGGAAACCGCCACAATTTTGGCTCCTGCCTGATGCAGCAAGCTGGCCGCTGCCCCGCCCACATTGCCAAAGCCTTGGATCAACACCGTTGCCCCTGCCAGGGATCCACCATGTCGGGCCAAGGCTTCCCGTACCGTGATCATCACCCCCCGTCCGGTGGCCAGTTCTCGCCCTCGGGATCCCCCAATCGAGAGAGGTTTGCCCGTCACCACTCCCGGCACCGCATGCCCAACATTCATGGAATGGGTATCCATCACCCAGGCCATCTCGCGGGCGGAAGTTCCCATGTCTGGAGCGGGGATATCCTCTGCAGGGCCGATATCCTTGATCAGCTCGCTGGTGTAACGGCGGGTGATGCGCTCCAGCTCCGAGACCGAATAACGCTTGGGATCGAGGGGGATCCCCCCTTTGGCCCCACCGTAGGGAATGCCCATAAGGGCGCATTTCCAGGTCATGAGCATCGCCAAGGCCGAGACCTCTTCAAGGGTGACCGCTGGGTGGTAGCGGATCCCCCCTTTGTAGGGGCCGAGAACGTTGCAATGCTGCACCCGATGGCCCGCCAGCACTTGGATTTGTCCGTTATCCAGCCGCACGGGGATCGCCACCGTCACCACTTTACGGGGGGTGCTGAGGATCGCCACCCAGCCGGGATCCAGTTTCAGCTCGCCAGCTGCCCAATCTAGGTAGCTGCAGGCCTGGGCAAGGGGACAGATATGGGCGGGAGAGGGAGGGGCAGAAGAGGCCAGCGCAGGACTTGCAGCCATGGCGAAGAGAAGCAAGGGCTGTTTCCACACTATACCGCCGGGAACCGGAGAGGAACGTTCCGTAGCAAGCGTTACAAATAATTGAGAATCTGGATCAAGACGAAACAGAGGCCGGCACTGGCCAGGGGCACGGTCAGGTTATCCAACCCCCACCAAGAGAACACCTCCAGCCCCATGGTTATCCCCCCCACCAAGAGGCTGATGGCCAGCAAAGGGGGGGAGAAGCCAAAGTACCCCAGCAGCAGAGCCGCAATCACCAAGCTGCTCACCGCCCACATGGTCAGGGATCCCTCCCAGCTTTTTTGAATGGATCCCAGTTGGTAGGGGTGTTTGCCCCAAGTTTTGCCCACCAAGCCCGCCAGGGCGTCGGCCCACGTCATCACCAATATGCCGATCACCGCGAAGACCTGTCGCTGGGGACGCCAAAACCAAAACAGCAGCAGGCCAATGCTGACGGCGTAGAAACAGGTGCCAAAGCTGCGGCGACCGACTCCATTCAAGCTGGGCAAGATGGCCACTCGGTAGGAGAGCAGCGCCAAGCCGGCAAACACCAGAGAGAATCCCACCCCTAGCCAGCGAGGCACTTGCAAAGCCCAAGCCAACAAAATGATATTGCCCACACCAATGTGAATGGCCTTGCGCACCCATTCCCCGTCCACCTGCCGGGAGCGCAGCCATTCCGCAAAAGCAAATACGGCGGCCAGCCAGAGAGCATAGCAAGCAAGCTGCTGGGCCAGGCCCATGAAACGGCCTCAGAGGGTTTTCAAGTAGCTGAGCAGATCCGCCATCTCCTGAGGATCCGGCTGGAACTGGGGCATGGGAGGCGTTTTGCCACCGGTCACCTGCTGAATAATAAACCGATCCGAGCGGCGGCTGCTCACCCCCCGCAGACTGGGCCCCACTCGCCCATCCGCTTCTTCTCCGTGGCAGGCTGCACAGTTGAGGGCAAACAAGGATGCACCATGGCTAACCTGCCCCTGTAAGCTGAGGACGGCTTCCGTGTAGGGATCCAGACGAGCCTCAGCACTTAGCCAAGCCCAGGTCAATATCGCCAGCCCTAGGCCGAGGAGGGCAAGACCCAGCCGAGTTTTCTGAGCCCAGACACTTGTAAAGAATCGCTGCAAGGATTTGAGGAAGGGTTGTAAACGCTGTTGGGATGAAGGCTGAAGTCGCTTTTGCTCAAAGCCGACGCAACTGCCAGTTGATGACTGGCTGCTGCGGGATTGAGTGGTCTCTGAGAGGGAGGGAGACACAGACAACGCTGAGAGAAACCGTTTCAATCTTTTACATTTCAACCAACACGATAACTCAGGAGCCTTTCCCTGCCAATAATCTGTAAAGGTATTTACTTTTTCTTAATGGTTGGCTGGGCCACGTGAGACTTTGATCCCTCTGAGGGGGAACGGTTGGGAAAGAGCCGCCCCATCACCTCCGCTTGAGCCCAGGGATCCCGGTTGAGGCTGTGGATGGCATTGGCCCATGGAAAGTGCGCCTGCAGGCGGCGGTAGAGAGATAAATTACCATAAATGACGACCGCTGCCACCCGCTCCCGATGCTGTTGCAGCCAATCCAGCACATAGTTGGGCAAGGGATTCCCAAGGAAACCTTGGAAAATCAACCCTGGGGCGTTGTCTAGGGCAGCTTCCAGCCAAGGCAGGGGGGTAAGGGCATCGCTGAGCACAGGAAGCATGCCCAGGGCAGCCGGAACATGCAGGGCGGGAGATTGCAACTGCACATCGGCAGCACCCAAGGGGGGATCCTGCCAGATCCAGTTCAACCATCCGGGCTCTGCGGGCGGGCTGAGGGGCCGGCCTCCTTCCACGCCACCACGGGCCATAGCCGCTTGACAGGGGGCAATATCCTTCTCGGCCAAGAGGGATCCCAGCTGTGCGGCTCTGTGCAGAGCAGAGGTCAGGTGGGAGCGCCTGTTGAACAACTTTCCCAGCGCCGTTCGCGTCCGCGGAACGGAGTCCTTGTCCTTGGAGATGGGATCCCCCAACAGCAAAGGCTTCAGTTGCTCGGCTGGAGAGCCACGGTTGAGGGCTGGATCTGTGGGATCCTTGGCTCCCATCCATCCGCCAAGGGCGCTGAAGTCGGTTTCTGCCAGGGCCGGCCACACCTGTTGGAGGAGAGCTGAGGCGGCGGGTAGGAGTCGCTGTTTGGCCCGCAGCACCCGCGTCACCGACTGGGCAAGCTGGGCTGCGCTGAGGGATCCCTGTTGCACCGCTTCCAAAACGGCTGCCAAGGATGCCGTTGGATCGGGGGGGGTCAGAATCAGATCGGCACCGGCCTGGAAAGCCCGCACGGCCAATGAGTTGGGCCCGTTAGCATTGGCCAGCTCTGCCAAGCAGCCTTGATCGAGGCTGTCCACAACAATAAGCCCGCCAAACCCCCATTCCTGGCGCAACAGTTGGGTCAGCCGCCCCGGCAGCAGGGTGACAGGCCAGCGCTCATCCCACTCCGGCAGCACCACGTGGGAAACCAAGATTGCCCCCACCTGCTCCACCAAACCTCGAAAGGGCAGCCAAGGTCCCTCTTGGAGCTGGGCTAGGGTCAGGGTTAATCGGGGGCACCAGGGGGTGTCTGTTGTCTTTGGGGATGGCTTCAGTCCGGCCTGAACCGGATCCCTCCAGCCTTTGCCCGGAAAAGAGCTGGCTGTGGTTAGGATCCCGCCTGTGCTGCCCGGGGTGGCTTGCTCACATCCGCGCACGAAAGCTCGCGCCAGTTGCAAAGCAGATAGGGGATCCTCCGCCAGCGCCCCTTCCCCCAGCGGCTCTGCCACCGGGCTGAGCAACCAATTGATGCCGATGGCCGCCGCCTCCCGCGCCGTGATCCGCCCCCACTGCTCGGCCCAGCGTTCTGCCTCTGATCCCAGACGGCTCAACCCCAGGGGATGGGGAAAAGAGGTAGCCCCCTGTAGGGCCAGCCCACGACCGGCCTCTGCTGCCACCAAAAGGGGCAGAGCAGCCCATGCCTGCACCTCTTCCACCCGCAACAGGGCTTCTGCTACGTGTCCTTCGGTGATCCAGATGCCCCCGATCCCCACCTCCTGGATAAGCCGTTTGAGGATCTCTCGGGGAGGAGACTGGGATCCCAGACGGGCCGAGACCGGCACCACCAACAGTTGCGCCACCTGCCGGGCTAGGGACAAGGGTCGGTCAAGTTCCTCAAGCGGAGATCCGGAAACACTCATAGGCACAGCCGAAAGTTCGTCAGCAAGGGGAACTGCTCCCTTTGCAGAAACGCAGATCATGATAGCCACTCCTGCCGGTTGCGGCTCGCAGCGGGCTGTTGAGGGCTAACGAGAAAGCCGACAACGGTCACAGGTGCCACAGGGCAGGCCGGGCTGCTCCCCAGGGTAGCCAAAATAGGGCAAGATCGCCTGCCACCGACAGCCGCGGGCGTGGATGAGGGCTTCCATCCCTTGCCAGGGATCCTCTCGTCTTAAAGGCTGCCAACGGCGGTGCAACACCTGAAAGCGAAAGGGATCCGGCCAGTGCAGGCAGCCCATCTCCTGCAGCAGACCCAAGGCCACCCGTGCCTCTCCGGGCGGCAGGTCGGCGTAGGATCCCTGCTGAGGCAAGGTTTGCAGCAGGTGGCGTGCTCGGGCCTGAAGGCGCTCCTGCTGGGAATAGAAATAGGCTTGGCGCCGGCGATCGCTGGGATCCAGCATGCCCGTCGGCTCCGAGACCAGCATCAGGGCCCGACAAGGGCCACCATCCCGACCGCCTCGCCCCACCTCTTGCAAATAATCCATCAAGGTGGGCGGGGGATGAAAGTGCAGCACCCAACGCACATCCGGCTTGTTGATCCCCATGCCGAAGGCGTTGGTGCAGACCAGAAAGCGCAGTTCCCCCTGCAGCCAGGATCGTTCTAGCCGGCGGCGGGATCGCGCTTCCAGCCCCCCGTGATAGGTGGCGGTTTTTAGGTTCTGTCGGCCCAGCCACTCGGCCAGCTCTTCCCCATCCCGTCGGGTGCGCACATAGACCAGACCCGACCCGGGATTCTCGCCCAGGAATCGCAGCAGACGACGACGGCGATCCGCCGGGCTCCAGGCTATCGCCACATTGAGGGAGAGGTTGGCCCGCAGGGGATCGGCGCGAATGTGCTCCGGATCCCGCAGCCCCAGGATTTGGCTGAGGCGGCTGCAGGTTTGGGGGTCAGCCGTGGCGGTAAAAGCGGCGATGGGAAAAGAGGGCTTCACCGGGGCCAGAGCCGGGCGCAGCAATCCCAGACGGCGGTAGTCGGGCCGGAAGGATCCCCCCCAATGCACCAACGTGTGGGCCTCATCCACGATCAGGCCGTTGATTTGCACCTGAGGCTGTTGCAGCCGTTGCCAAACGGGGGGGCTGAATAGGGTCTCCGGCCCCAGATAGAGCAGGCGCAGTCGGTTTTCCTCAAGGGCCTTCAACACCCGCTTGCGCAGGGCTGGATCCAGTTCGCTGTGGAGACAGGCTGCCGGCAGCTTGCGTTTCCAGAGATCCTGAACTTGGTCTTCCATCAGGGCGATCAGGGGCGAGACCACCAGCGTCACCCCTGTTTGCAGCAGGGCTACTAGCTGAAAGCACAGGGATTTGCCAAACCCCGTCGGCAACACCACCAGCGCGTCGCGCTTGTCCAGCAGAGCGCGGATCACCTGATCCTGCGGTGGGCGCAGCGTCTCGTAACCCCAGTGTTGCTTGAGGGCGCGCTGAATCTGCTGCCAATCTTGCAAACGGCAACCCCCTTTTCAACAATTTCCTTCAGCAATCTACAGCGATTTCGGGAGAAGCTGTCTTATAGGCTATTTCAAATCCCGCTGAACCTGCTAGCTCCCCTCTCCCAAGGGGTGAGGGCGCAGAGGATCGGCCCCACCGGCTTGCCTGTAGGGGATCCCTGTCACACCTATCCCCGTGTCCAGGGGGCTGGGATCAGGATCCCCGGCAGAGAAGGGATTCTCACCTGCTGCATGGGTGAAGGTGTCGATGGCGGCGGGCTTGTGCGATCCTAGAGCTGGGACTTCCCGCCTGCTTCGATACTTTTCCCATGACTGCCAAAGTGCTCCGCACCGCTGACGCGAACGACTCCTCGCGCCTGCTCCAGCCCAGAACGGCCTCTGTTCACCGTCGCACTGGAGAAACGGATGTCCAAATTCATCTGAACCTGGATGGCAGCGGGCGCCATGAGATCGATACTGGGATCCCCTTTTTGGATCACATGCTGGCCCAGCTCAGCACCCACGGGTTGATCGATTTGCAGATCAAGGCCATAGGGGATCTGCACATCGACGATCACCACACCAACGAAGATGTGGGCATCACGCTGGGACAGGCTCTGGCGCAGGCTTTGCAGGATCGGCGGGGCATTCATCGCTTCGGCCATTTTTGGGCGCCTTTGGATGAAGCCCTGGTGCAGGTGGTGCTGGATTTTTCGGGTCGCCCTCACCTCAGCTATGGCCTGGAGCTGCCCACGGAGCGCATTGGCCGCTACGAAACCCAGTTGGTGCGGGAGTTTTATCAGGCGGTGGTCAACCACGCCCAGCTTACCTTGCACATTCGCCAGGCTGCCGGTCTCAACGCCCACCACATTGTCGAGGCCAGTTTTAAGGCGTTTGCCCGTGCCCTGCGCATGGCTGTAGAACGGGATCCCCGCCGACAAGAAGGGATCCCTAGTTCGAAGGGAGTACTCTAGGCATGAACTGGCCACGGAGACTGTTGGCCTTGGCTCTGGGATTGGGGACAGTTTTCTTCGGTCTGGGCCAGATGGGGGGTGCAGAGCGCTTGGGGGTGTTTCTGCCGCCTTTGTTTGATTGAGTTCTCCTTGCCCGTGGAGGATCTGGCCCAGTTT
This sequence comes from Synechococcus sp. R6-5, assembly GCF_047461775.1. Classification (NCBI taxonomy): domain Bacteria; kingdom Bacillati; phylum Cyanobacteriota; class Cyanophyceae; order Synechococcales; family Synechococcaceae; genus Synechococcus; species Synechococcus sp. R6-5. The sequence continues at coordinate 164 of NZ_JANSHV010000029.1, read as the reverse complement.
GCTCACAATGGCACGGTGAGCCGGCAGTTGGATTTTTATCTGCGGCGGCTTACGCCAGAGCAGCAGGCAGCTTTGGCAGATTTGCTCACACGCGATTTTGATCCCAGCACCTCTGCGCACTACTTTGATTCGAGACGTAAACTACCCGACCCTGACTACTTCGC
>NZ_JANSHV010000028.1:0-15874 GCF_047461775.1 Synechococcus sp. R6-5 | reverse complement strand
ATTATTGACTAGAGTCATGCTCCCCAGGGATCCCTCGATTCAGGCGATCCAACACCTGCAACTGTCGGTAGAGCATTTCAACCCGTGGCAGATGGATCCCAGCTTGTCGAGCGTACTGCAGTGGGTTGCCGAAGATCACCTGCAGTTCCAGAGGACGTTTGCGCTCATAGTCGATTTTCATGCTGGTGCGGTAGGGGGCCATTTTCTCGGTATTGGTGAGCATTTCTTGGATCAGGGAGTCGGGAAGCAGGCGATCACAAGCTGCAGCTCCCTGTATCACCTCCTGCATCAGCGTTTCCGCCAAAGCACGGGCCTCAGGGTCTCGAATCATTTGCTGAGTATCGGCATTGAACACCACCGAGAGGCCGTTGAAGGGAATATTCCAGACCAGTTTCTGCCAGCGGGCCAACATCAAATCTGGTGAGAGCGAAGTCGGGATCCCTGCCCGTTGAAAATCGGCTTGAACTTGTTGAAGGCGGGGCGTGATCCCTTGGGGGGCATAGCCAGGGCCGTACTCTGCCAGCAGCACCGAACCGTAATCCAGATGGTGAATGTGGCCGGGGCCAACCTTATTGGAGCTGATGAAGCAGAGGCCCCCCATGACCCGCTCTGGGCCAACGCAATCGGCAATCTCGGGTTCCACCCCCAGCCCGTTTTGCAACAAGATCACCACGCCATTCTCGGCCAACACAGGCGGGATCAAGTGCGGCAGAAGCGCATTTTGGGTAGCTTTCAAAGCCACGATCACCCCTTCGCAAGCGGGCATGTCCTCCACGGCTGCGTAGGCATTCACCTGGGGCAAATGAAAATCCCCCCAGCAGGACTGCACCCAGAGGCCGCTTTGGCGAACATGGTCATAGTCGCTGTGCAGCAGAAAATGCACCGAAAAGCCCGCCTGTTGCAATTTCGCCCCATAAAATCCTCCCAAAGCGCCCGTGCCCAAAACAGCGTAGCGGCGGGTTTCCGGCAACCAAGACATGGCAGTGAGTTTCGGCAGGTCATCCCTAAAATACCGCACCCCAGCGCCGGCTCAGGGTTTAATCTTTGCCGTTTTGTCTATCAACAGCACCCGCTCTTCTGCATCGGTTTCCCGCAGATGGACTCTCACCGTTTGCTCCGGTTCTGTGGAAAGCTGACAACCGCAGTAATCGGGCTGGATGGGAAACTGTCGGTGACCCCGGTCAATCAACACCGCCAATCGCACCCGTTCCGGTCGCCCAAAGTGGTTTAGGGCCTCCAAAGCTGCTCGCACGGTGCGACCGCGAAAGATCACATCATCCACCAGCACCACTTCTTGGCCGGTCAGGTCACGCGGCATTTCGCTGCGATCGGGGGTGCGCAACCCGCCGGCGCTCAAATCGTCGCGGAAAAAAGTGATGTCCAGCTCCCCCACTTGGGGCGGGATCCCCAGTAGAGTGGCAATCCGATCCCGCAGGCGGTAGGCAAGGGGAACTCCCCGGGTGCGAATGCCGATCAACGTCAACTTTTGGGGGTGGGGGTGATCCCTGCCGATCGCCTCTGCCAGACCCTCGATCAGCCCGGCCAACTGCTCCGCATCGAAGACCTCGATCTCGGACATGGATCCCTGTCGCCCCCTCGCCAATCGCGGATCTGGTCTGTAGAAGACTTTAACAAAACGCGCGGAATTCCCCACCCTCTGTAGGGTGGGGATGGATAGCGCCACTGGATTTGTGGAGCACTCAGAACTAGGACAGGTGGGGGTAGGATAACGCATATGGCAACCAGAAGGCAGACCTTTCGACTGTATCCCAGCAAAGCTCAGGAAAAGGCTTTGTTTGAGGCTCGTCGTCTGCACTGCTACCTCTACAACGCCTGTGTCAGCCATCGGGAAACCGAGTACAAGCTCCACCGCCGAACGGTGACCTACCTGGAACAGCAGAACCTACTCCCCGAATTCAAGCAGGTGTGGGTGGAGTTTGCCCAACTGAACTCCCAAGCCCTGCAAGCCACCGTCAAGCGGGCGGATTATGCTTACCAACGGTTCTTTCGAGGACTGAGTAGGAAGCCGAGGTTCAAGTCCATTCGCCGGTATTCGGGCTGGACGTATCCTGCTCGGTCGGGGTGGAAGGTCAACAGCACGGGAAAGCATGGCACGGTCACACTCAATGACTTGGGCATTACCCTGAAAATGCGCGGTCAAGCCAAGCATTGGGGCGTGCCAACAACGCTGACCCTTGTCTACAAGCCGTCCCGGCGGCAGTGGTTCGCTTCGTTTACGGTTGAGGTTGCCATACCAGAGCCTAAGTTTGGGTCGCAGTCGGATTTGCGATATGAGTCCATCGTTGCCTATGACTTGGGTACAGAGACCGCCCTGACGTTGTTTGACGGGGCGGAGTTTCGGGAGATTACTAATCCCCGCTTTACCCAGCGGAGTGAGGAGAAGATTCGCAGAGTCGCCAGACTGAAGCGCAGAAAGCGTGCCCCTAAAAAGGGCGTAAAGGCTTCCAGGAGATGGAAGAAGATTCACCGGCGGGAAGCGCAACTGCAAGCAAAGCAAGCAAAGGCTGCTCGTCAGAGAAGAGACTGGCAACACAAAGTTACGTCAGAGATAGCTTGTCGTTATGACGTCGGCGTAACGGAGAAGCTGCATGTCAAAGGGATGACCCGCAAGGGTGGGAAGCGCAAGGCAGGGCTAAACAAGTCGATTTTGTCGGTGGGGTTCGGTACATTGAACCAGATGATTACCTACAAAATCGAGCAGAAAGGTGGTTTAGTTCTCATGTTTCCTACGCAAACCCTCAAGCCCTCGCAACGCTGTCCCAAGTGCGGGGCAGTCCACAAGGAGTGGGCGGACTTGAGCAACCGCTATCATGTCTGCTCGGCTTGTGGGTTTGAGGTACCGAGGGATCGGGGTTCGGTGATGGTGATGTACAACGTTGCCACTAATCGGCAACCGGGGTTGGGAACCAGCCTCGTGAGTCTTGGATGCTTCAGCTCTACTTCAAAGTCCTGCGGGGCTATGAAGCACCTGGGGCAGAGGAAGAGACAGAAACTTCACCGTCAAGCGAATGGGGCATCAGAAACCCCATCCGCCTATGCGGTGGGGTAGTTCATGATAGCCCAATCTGCCGGCGGGATCTCCATCCGGTAAGATAAAACCAGAAGCAATTCCCAAGCCATGGAGGTTTCCTTGAGGGAGGGATCCACGATGTCTGTTGCTTGGCTGGCTTCGGTTCTGGCGAGGCGGTCTTGGCTGAGCCGTTTCCTGCGGGGGATGGTGCTTTGCGGGCTGATACTCTGCCTGGGGGTTACTCCGCTGGGATCCCCGGCCCAGGCAGAGGACTACACCAAACGAGATCTGCAGGGGGTGAGCTTTGCAGGGCAAGACCTGAGCGGCTGGAAGTTTCTCAAGGCCAACCTGCGCCAAAGCGATCTCAGCCATGTGAAGGCAGCAGGGGCAAACCTATTCGGGGCCAATCTCAGCAAAGCCAACTTGCGCGGGGCCGACCTGCGGGGGGCCACTTTGGACATGGCCAACTTACAGGGTGCGGATCTGCGAGAAGCGCAACTGCAGGACAGCATGATGTGGCTGGCCCGAGTCGAAGGGATCCAAATTGATGGGGCCGATTTCACCAATGCCTTAATACGCCAAGACGCCCTCTCCATCCTCTGTGAACGGGCCACCGGCGTTAACCCTGTAACCGGTCGGGCCACCCGCGACACTCTTGAATGTGACTGATCCTCACCCCCGGCTCTTCTCCCAGAGGGAGAGGGGAGATAGGCAGCAGAACCCATCGCCTCACTGCCCTCTGGAATCCGGATTTTAGGAGCTGGGAGCGGCTGCCTCAGAACGGGCGGGCTTGCGTTGAAACTGGCTGAGCAGAGAGTTCCAGGCCAAGCGGGCCATCGACAACAGCCAATTGCCCTCCAACTCCCTAAACAGATCCATGTTCAGCTTGAAGGCATAGTTGGCCTCTGCCACAATGCGGTCGATGGTGGTTTGATCCAGCTCCAACGCATCCAGCTGGGCGCGGTAGCGCTGCTTGAATTTGCCCTCATGAGGGATCTGCTCGAAATCGTAGAAGGCCGTTCCTTCCCCCTGCGGCAAGCCCATGGCCCGGCGGGCGATGTTTTTGAGGATTTGACCACCCGACAAGTCACCGATGTAGCGGGTGTAGGCGTGAGCGATCAGCAGAAGCGGATCTTTTTCCACCACTTCCCGAATGCGGTTGACATAGACCTGGCAGGCAGGGGAGGGCTTGACCAAAGAGCGCCAGTTGGGGCCAACAAAATAATTTAAATCCTTCTCCAGGCTGGCCTTGCGCCACAGCTCCGGGTAGTAGAACCGGCCCACCAGCGGGTGCTCTCGCAGTTGGGCAAAGCCTTCTTCCAGAGCACTGTAGACAAAGTAGAAATTGCCCACGTAGCGGCTGTAGGCCCGCTTATCCACCACTCCCTTCAGGAAACACTTGATAAACACCATGTTCTCGGCCATGGTGTGGGACTGCTTGGTGCCCTCCCGCAACTGGGCCGACAAGCTGTGGTCCCGGTTATACAGATCACTTCTTTTATTCTGATTGTTCTGACTTTGACTCACAAAACCCTCCTCGCCAACAAACTGTGCTTCATTAGATCACCCGCAAGCCATCCCGAGGTTCCCCCAGCCTGAGAAGCTTTGTAAACCCATTCCTAACCCCTTCTCATGATTGTTGTTGATGGCTCCGCCACAGCCTGCATCAACAGCGTGCATCTCAAAAGCGACGCAAACCGGCGCCAAGTCCACTCTGTCGACCGGCTGAGCCTGTCAGAGCCACCCCTCCGATCCCCAAGGTTGACCGGAAATCCGAGCTGGAGCAGCGGATGATCCGCAAAAACGGTTAAAGATTAGAATAATCTGCTTGAGTGTGAATGGATGTGAACAATCCTTAAGGCATGGCGGAAACCGCCCCTGCCCCGGCAGCCAAAAGGGGATCCCCAGCGGTTTTGCCGAGATTTTCCAGGTGCGCCCCCACGGGATCCGGACAGTCCCTCGACCTTTGTAACGTTCGTTGACGATCGTTGGCGGGGTTTCTATAATGGAAGGCCTGACTGCAGCGCGACCCCTCCCGAGCAACGCATGACACAATTAGCAGTGCCATCCCCTGTCGCTCCTACCTTTCCTGACCTGGTGGAGATTCAGCGGGAGAGTTTCTTGTGGTTTTTGCGAGAAGGGTTTGAAGAGGAGCTTCTCAGCTTTTCCCCCATCGTCGATTACACCGGCAAGCTGGAACTGCATTTCCTGCCCGAATATCGCCCTGGGGATCCCTCCAAAGGGTACAAGATCAACCGCCCCCGCTACGACCCTGAGGAGGCCAAGCGGCGGGATGCCACCTATCAAGCGCAGATCCGGGTGCCCACTCGCCTGATCAACAAAGAGACCGGCGAGATCAAAGACATGGACGTCTTCATCGGCGAACTGCCCTTGATGACGGATCGGGGCACCTTCATCATCAACGGCGCCGAGCGGGTGATCGTCAACCAAATTGTGCGCAGCCCCGGCGTCTATTACAAATCGGAGCTGGACAAAAACGGGCGTCGCACCTACAGCGCCAGCCTCATCCCCAACCGCGGTGCTTGGCTGAAGTTCGAGACCGACAAAAACGGCCTGGTGTGGGTGCGCATCGACAAAACCCGCAAGCTCTCGGCGGCAGTTCTGCTGAAAGCCTTGGGCCTGAGCGACTCCGAGATTTACGACAACCTGCGCCACCCCGAATTCTTCCAGAAAACCATGGAGAAAGAGGGGCCCTACACCGAAGAAGAAGCCCTAATGGAGCTGTACCGCAAGTTGCGGCCCGGGGAACCCCCCACCGTATCGGGTGGCCAGCAGTTGCTGGAATCCCGCTTCTTCGACCCCAAACGCTACGATTTGGGCCGGGTAGGGCGCTACAAGCTGAACAAAAAGTTAAATTTGAACGTAGCCGAAAGTGTGCGGGTGCTTACCGTCACCGACATTTTGGCCGTCATCGACTACCTGATCAATTTGGAGTACGACATCGGCCATGTGGACGACATCGACCACCTGGGCAACCGCCGCGTGCGCTCCGTGGGCGAGCTGCTGCAAAACCAGGTGCGGGTGGGCCTGAATCGCCTGGAGCGGATCATCCGAGAACGGATGACAGTCTCCGAGTCGGAAAACCTCACCCCGGCCTCTTTGGTCAACCCCAAACCCTTGGTGGCGGCCATTAAGGAGTTCTTCGGCTCCAGCCAGCTCTCCCAGTTCATGGATCAGACCAATCCCCTGGCGGAGCTGACCCACAAGCGCCGGTTATCTGCCCTGGGCCCCGGCGGCCTAAGTCGGGAACGGGCTGGCTTTGCGGTGCGGGATATCCACCCCAGCCACTACGGCCGCATCTGCCCCATCGAAACTCCAGAAGGCCCCAACGCCGGGTTGATTGGATCCCTGGCCACCCACGCCCGCGTCAACCAGTACGGCTTTATCGAAAGCCCCTACTACCGGGTCGAGAACGGCGTGGTGCGCAAAGATCTGGGCATGGTCTACCTCACCGCTGACGAAGAGGACGAGTACCGCGTGGCCCCGGGGGATGTGCCGGTGGATGCCGAGGGCCGCATCACTGCCGACTTGGTGCCGGTGCGCTACCGCCAAGAGTTCACCACCGCCCACCCCACAGAAGTGCACTACGTCCAAGTGGCGCCGGTGCAGGTCATCTCGGTGGCCACCTCCTTGATCCCCTTCCTGGAGCACGATGACGCCAACCGTGCCTTGATGGGAGCAAACATGCAGCGGCAGGCGGTGCCCCTGCTCAAGCCGGATCGGCCCTATGTGGGCACTGGCCTGGAAGCCCAGGCGGCACGCGACTCCGGCATGGTGGTTGTGTCGCGCACCAATGGCGTGGTGACCTACGTTTCCGCCGACGAAATCGTGGTTCGGCCAGACGACGGCGGGGATCCAATTGTCTATCGCCTGCAGAAATACCAGCGCTCCAACCAAGACACCTGCCTCAACCAGCGTCCCCTTGTCTATACGGGGGATCGGGTGGTGGCTGGCCAGGTGCTGGCGGATGGCCCGGCGACCGAAGGGGGCGAGTTGGCTTTGGGCCAAAACGTGTTGGTGGCCTACATGCCCTGGGAGGGCTACAACTACGAAGATGCCATCTTGATCAGCGAGCGGCTGGTCTACGACGATGTCTTTACCTCGGTACACATCGAGAAGCACGAGATCGAGGCCCGGCAAACCAAACTGGGCCCTGAGGAGATTACCCGCGAAATCCCCAACGTGGGGGAAGATGCCCTGCGGGACCTGGATGAGAACGGCATTGTGCGCATTGGGGCTTGGGTGGAGGCCGGCGACATTTTGGTGGGCAAAGTCACCCCCAAAGGGGAGTCGGATCAGCCCCCAGAAGAGCGGCTATTGCGGGCCATTTTCGGGGAAAAGGCTCGGGATGTGCGGGACAACTCGCTGCGGGTGCCCAACGGCGAGCGCGGTCGGGTGGTGGATGTACGCATCTTTACCCGCGAACAGGGGGATGAGCTGCCTCCCGGCGCCAACATGGTGGTGCGGGTCTACATTGCCCTCAAGCGCAAAATCCAGGTGGGGGACAAGATCGCGGGCCGTCACGGCAACAAAGGCATCATCTCCCGCATCTTGCCGATTGAGGACATGCCCTACCTAGCGGACGGCACACCGGTGGATGTGGTGCTCAACCCCTTGGGGGTGCCTTCCCGGATGAACGTGGGCCAAGTGTACGAGTGCCTGCTGGGCTGGGCAGCAGAACATCTGGGAGTGCGCTTCAAGCTGATGCCCTTTGATGAGATGCACGGTTTAGAAGCCTCCCGTCTGACGGTGGAGGCCAAGCTGAGGGAAGCCCGAGAGAAGACCGGCAAGGACTGGATCTTCAACCCGGAAGGCAGGTACTGCGGCAAAATCCAGGTGTTTGATGGTCGCACCGGGGAGCCCTTCGACCAGCCCGTTACGGTGGGCCGCGCCTACATGCTGAAGCTGGTGCACTTGGTGGATGACAAGATCCATGCCCGCTCCACCGGCCCCTATTCTTTGGTGACCCAGCAACCGCTGGGGGGCAAGGCGCAGCAGGGCGGCCAGCGCTTTGGGGAGATGGAGGTGTGGGCTTTGGAGGCGTTTGGGGCAGCCTACATCCTGCAGGAGTTGCTCACCGTCAAGTCCGACGACATGGTGGGGCGCAACGAGGCTCTCAACGCCATCGTCAAGGGCAAGCCCATCCCTCGACCCGGCACGCCGGAGTCCTTCAAGGTGCTGGTGCGGGAGCTGCAGTCCCTCTGCCTGGATGTGTCGGTACACAAGGTGGAGGTGGACAGCGAAGGGCAAACCCACGATGTGGAAGTGGATCTGATGGCCGATACCTCCAACCGTCACACTCCCTCTCGACCCACCTATGAATCGGTTACGGCTGAGGATCTCTCGCCATCACCCGCCTTTACCAGAGTGCTCCGCACCGCTGACGCGAATGCCAGCCGCAGCCTTGAGGAAGATGAGGACGAGGAGGAGGAAGAGGACTTTTGAGGGTTGAGAGCGCTCCCCACCCCTGACGCGAACGTGACGGGGATCCCCTTCAACCCACGAAGGAGGGTGGGGCTTCCCTCTCCTTTGGGTTCAGCAAGCCAGGAGGAAAACGGCGATGGCCAAAACAGAGCAACGCTTTGACTATGTCAAAATCGGCTTGGCTTCTCCAGAACGGATCATGGAGTGGGGCCAGCGCACCCTGCCCAATGGTCAAGTGGTGGGGGAAGTCACCAAGCCCGAGACCATCAATTACCGCACCCTCAAGCCGGAGATGGATGGTCTTTTCTGTGAGCGCATCTTTGGGCCGGCCAAAGACTGGGAATGCCACTGCGGCAAGTACAAGCGGGTACGGCATCGGGGGATCGTCTGCGAGCGCTGTGGGGTGGAGGTGACCGAGTCGCGGGTGCGCCGCCACCGCATGGGCTACATCAAGTTGGCCGCTCCGGTCACCCACGTTTGGTATTTGAAAGGGATCCCCAGCCACATTGCCACGCTGTTGGACATGCCGCTGCGGGATGTGGAGCAGGTGGTATACTTCAACGCCTACGTAGTGGTGGATCCGGGCAATGCCCAGAATCTCTCCTACAAACAACTGCTGACGGAGGATCAATTCCTCGAGATCGAAGATCAGATGTACGAGGAGGGATCCGAACTGCAACTGCCGGAGAACTGGGCGATGATCGGGGCGGAGGCCATCGAGCGCCTGCTCAAGGATATCGACCTGGAAAAAGAGGCGGAGCAACTGCGGGAGGAGATCACCACTGCTCGCGGCCAAAAGCGGGCACGCCTGATCAAGCGGCTGCGGGTGATCGACAACTTCATTGCCACCGGATCCCGTCCGGAGTGGATGGTGTTGCGGGTGCTGCCGGTGATCCCGCCGGATTTGCGTCCCATGGTGCAGTTGGATGGGGGCCGCTTTGCCACCAGCGACCTCAACGATCTCTACCGTCGTGTGATCAACCGCAACAACCGCCTGGCCCGGCTGCAGGAGATCATGGCACCGGAGATCATTGTGCGCAACGAAAAGCGCATGCTCCAGGAGGCGGTGGACGCGCTGATCGACAACGGTCGGCGGGGGCGCGTAGTGGCGGGGGCCAACAACCGTCCCCTCAAGTCCCTCTCCGACATCATCGAGGGCAAACAGGGGCGCTTCCGGCAAAACCTGTTGGGCAAACGGGTGGACTACTCCGGACGTTCGGTGATCGTGGTGGGGCCCAGCCTGCGCATGCACCAGTGCGGCCTGCCCAAAGAGATGGCCATCGAGCTGTTCCAGCCCTTTGTCATCCACAAATTGATCAAGCGGGGCATCGTCAACAACATCAAGGCCGCCAAAAAGCTGATCCAAAGCAACGACCCGCAGGTTTGGGATGTGCTGGAGGACGTGATCGACGGCCACCCGGTTTTGCTCAACCGCGCTCCCACGCTGCACCGCCTGGGGATCCAAGCCTTTGAACCGATCCTGGTGGAGGGAAGGGCGATTCAACTTCACCCCTTGGTCTGCCCTGCTTTCAACGCCGACTTCGACGGCGACCAGATGGCGGTGCATGTGCCCCTGTCGTTGGAAGCCCAGGCGGAAGCGCGCCTGCTGATGCTGGCCACCAACAACATCCTCTCCCCGGCCACCGGCGCTCCCATCATCACCCCCAGCCAAGATATGGTGTTGGGGTGCTACTACCTGACGGCGGACAACCCCCACGCGCCAGATATTGGCGATCGCTTCTTCGCCAGCTTGGAAGATGCTCTCATCGCCTACGACCGCGGCGCCATCGGCCTGCACAGCAAGGTCTGGGTGCGCTACCACGGCCCGATGGAGTTGGGCAAGGGCGAAAAAGAGTCCGAGCCGCAAATCATCGAAGAAGCGGGCGGCATCCGCCTCAAGATCACCAACTACCGCCGTATCCGCGAAGATCAAAACGGCAACGTGATCAGCCAGTACATTCGCACCACGCCGGGCCGGATCATTTTTAACAAGACCGTGCAGGATATTTTGTCTGCGTAGTTACCCTCTGCCGTAGGACGGCTCTTCTCTCCCCTTCTCTCTAGCGAGGCATCATGAGCGAAAAAGGACGATTTTCCGCTGGCCTGTCGCGGCAGGCTGCCGACGGCAACAAAGCCGACGCCCCTTTGCCCCCTGTGCCCTTTCGCAACTATCAAATTGGCAAAAAAGAGCTGCGCAACCTAATTGCTTGGTCTTTTGCCCGCTACGGCACAGCCCGCACCGCTCAGATGGCGGATGCTCTGAAGACCCTGGGCTTCAAATACGCCACCCAGGCAGCCGTCTCCATCAGCGTCGAAGATCTGCGCGTTCCCCCCAGCAAGCGGCAGTTGTTGGCGCAAGCGGAAGCCGAGATCGAGGCGGCCACCGAGCGCTATACCCGTGGAGAAATCACAGAGGTGGAGCGCTACCAAAAGGTGATCGACACCTGGAACCAGATCAACGACCAGATCAAAGAGGAGATGCTCAACAACTTCCGGCAGAACGATCCCCTTAACTCCGTCTACATGATGGCCAACTCGGGGGCGAGGGGGAATGTCTCCCAGGTACGGCAGTTGGTGGGCATGCGCGGCCTGATGGCCAACCCACAGGGCGAGATCATCGATTTGCCCATCAAAACCAATTTCCGCGAGGGCCTGACCGTTACCGAATACATCATCTCTTCCTATGGGGCCCGCAAGGGCTTGGTGGATACGGCCCTGCGCACCGCCGACTCTGGCTACCTCACCCGCCGCTTGGTGGATGTGTCTCAGGATGTGATCGTGCGGGAATCTGACTGCGGCACCGACCAGGGCATCCTTCTGGAATACCTGATGGACGGGGACAAGGTGGTGGTGTCTCTGGAGGAGCGCTTGGTGGGCCGAGTGTTGGCGCGCGACGTGGTGCACCCAGAAACCCAGGTGGTGCTTGCCCGTCGCAACCAAGAGGTGGATCACGACCTGGCCAAGACGATTGTGGAGGCCGGCATCCGGCAGGTGATGGTGCGTTCTCCCCTCACCTGTGAGGCCAACCGCTCCGTGTGCCGGATGTGCTACGGCTGGAGCTTGGCCCATTCCCGCCTGGTGGATCTGGGGGAAGCGGTCGGGATCATCGCCGCCCAATCGATTGGGGAGCCGGGCACCCAGTTGACCATGCGCACCTTCCACACGGGAGGCGTGTTTACAGGGGAGGTGGCCCGCCAAATTCGCGCCCCCTTTGCGGGTGTGGTGCGGTTCCCGAAAAATCTGCGCACCCGCCCCTTCCGTACCCGCCACGGCGACGATGCTCTACAAGTGGAGGTAAACAACCAAATCATCTTGGAAGGCCCAGACGGTCAACGGGAGTCCTTCGACATGACCCAGGGATCCACCCTGCTGGTGCGGGACGGAGCCCAGGTGCAGCGGGATCAGTTGATTGCAGAGGTGTCCCTGGCCAAGGCCAGCCGTAAGAGCACCGAGAAAGCCCAGAAAGAGGTGGTGGCCGACCTGGCTGGAGAAATTCGCTTTGCCGATCTGCCCATCGAGGAGAAGACTGACCGCCAGGGTAACACCACCTACACTGCCCAGCGGCAGGGATTGATCTGGGTGATGTCTGGACAGGTGTACAACCTGCCTCCGGGGGCCGAGCCGGTGGTGAAAAACGGGGATCGGGTGCAGGCGGGGGATGTGATCGCCGAAACCTCGCTGGTGACGGAGCATGGCGGCATTGTGCGGCTACCGGAGCGCAGCGACACCAGAAGTGGGCGCGAGGTGGAGATCATCAACGCTTCGGTGGTGTTGCGGGAAGCACGGGTACGGGTGGAATCCCACCAGGGGCGGGAGCAGTTTTTGCTGGACACTTCCAGTGGGCAGACCTTTGTTCTCAAGGCTACTCCGGGCACCAAAGTGGGCAACGATGAGGTGGTGGCGGAGCTGATCGACAACCACTTCCGCAGCCAGACCGGAGGCTTGGTGAAGTTCGCTGGCATTGAGGTGGCACGGCGCGGCAAGGCCAAGCAAGGCTACGAAGTCATCCAGGGCGGCACCCTGCTGTGGATCCCGGAAGAGACCCACGAGGTGAACAAGGACATCTCCCTGCTGAACGTGGACGATGGCCAGTATGTGGAAGCAGGCACTGAGGTGGTGAAAGACATCTTTTGCCAGAATGCCGGTGTTGTCGAAGTCATCCAGAAGAACGACATTCTGCGGGAGATTGTCATCAAGCCGGGATCCCTGCATCTGGTGGACAACCCCGCCGACTTGGAAGTGAAAAGTGGCACCCTAATCCAGCCAGGGCAACCGGTGCTCAGCAGCATCGTTCCCGACCGACTGGTCTACCTGGAACACGTGGAAACTCCCGAAGGCCCAGGCTTGCTGCTGCGTCCGGTGCAGGAGTACGAGATCCCCGACCGGCCCTTGGTGCCCACTCAAGAGTCCACCAGCGAGTCCGGTCGCTCCATTCGTCTGCGGGCGGTGCAGCGGGTTCCCTTCAAAGATGGGGAGCGGGTGAAGTCGGTAGGCCCTGTAGAGCTCCTGCGCACCCAACTGGTGCTGGAAATCGATACCGACGCCCCACAACTGAAGGCCGATATCGAGCTGATCCAAGATGAGAAGGATCCAGATATTCGCCGCCTGCAACTGGTGATTCTGGAAACCCTGTTGCTGCGCCGCGACGTGGAAGCGGATCTGACGCAGGGGAGTACCCACACGCGGCTGTTGGTGAAGGAAGGAGACTCCATCGCCAGCGGAGATGTTATCGCCCGCACCGAAATCCAAGCCAAAAAGGCCGGGATCGTCCAAGGGATCCGCGAGGGAGCGGAGGTGGTACGGCGGGTGCTGGTGATTACCGACGACGATCTGGTGCAGGTGCCCCTGACGGGCCCAGCCAATGTGGAAGTGGGGGCGCTGGTGCGGGCTGGGGACGAGCTTGCTCCCGGGATCCCTTCTCCACAGTCAGGACAGGTGATGCAGATAACGGACGGCCAAGTCCTGTTGCGGATGGCGCGGCCCTACTTGGTTTCTGCGGGTGCCATCCTGCAGGTACGGAATGGCGATCTGGTGCAGCGGGGGGATTCTCTGGCCCTCTTGGTGTTCGAGCGGGCCAAGACAGGGGACATCATCCAGGGTCTGCCACGGATTGAGGAGCTGCTGGAGGCCCGCAAGCCCAAGGAAATGTGTGTTCTGGCCAAGCGGCCCGGCACCGTTCAACTGAGCTGGCGCGGAGAAGAGCCAGATCTCAAGGTCATCGAAGCCGATGGCACGGTTAGAGACTATCCTGTGCTGCCGGGGCAGAGCTTGATCGTGGTAGATGGACAGCCGGTGGGGGGGGGGATCCCCTAACCGATGGCCCTGCCAACCCCCACGACCTCTTGGAGATCTACTACGAGTACCATCGCCAAACCTTGGGAGATGACCAAGCCGCACGGTTGGCTCTGCGGGAGGTGCAGCGCTTCTTTGTCAACGAAGTGCAGAACGTCTACCGCTCCCAGGGGGTGGAGATCTCCGACAAACACATTGAGATCGTGGTGCGCCAGATGACCTCCAAGGTGCGGGTGGATGATGGTGGCGACACCATCCTGTTGCCGGGGGAGCTGGTGGAGTTGCGGGAAATCCAGCAGATCAATGCCACCATGGCCATTACTGGAGGAGCGCCGGCCAAATACACGCCCGTCCTGCTGGGGATCACCAAGGCCAGCTTGAATACCGACAGCTTCATCTCAGCGGCCAGCTTCCAGGAAACCACCCGCGTGCTGACTGAGGCGGCCATTGAGGGCAAATCCGACTGGCTGCGCGGCTTGAAGGAAAACGTAATCATCGGGCGCTTGATCCCGGCAGGCACGGGCTTCACCACCTACGAGGAGATTGCCGCCGAGCCGGAGCCTGACGAAGAGGAGGAAGAGCCTGCGGTGTTGCCGGAGCTGCCGCCTCGTTTGATCTTGGAAGATGATCAATTGATCGACGATTCCACCCCTGCCTTCGACGAGCTAGAGGAGGATGACGACGAGGAGGAGTGAGGCGCTGGGTCTCCAGGATTGGGCCACTTTGCAAACTGAAATCGTCAGTTGCTGCCGCTGCCCCCGCTTGGTGGCCTGGCGAGAGTCAGTCGCCCTTCAGAAGGTGGCCCGTTTTCGCGACCAGCTCTACTGGGGCCGACCGGTGCCAGGGTTCGGGGATCCGCAGGCGCGGCTGTGGGTGATCGGGTTGGCGCCGGCAGCCCATGGGGGCAACCGCACCGGGCGCGTGTTTACCGGGGATCCCAGCGGGGACTGGCTGTTTCGCGCCCTGTACCGAGCCGGGTTTGCCAATCAGCCCACCTCTACCCACCGAGAGGATGGCCTGCAATTGCAGGATTGCTACATCTCGGCAGTGGTGCGCTGTGTGCCCCCGGAGAACCGCCCCACCGCCATAGAAGCCAAGACCTGCCTGGGCTACCTGAAGCAAGAGCTGGAGCTGCTAACCCAGGTGCGAGTGATCCTGACGTTGGGGCATTTTGCCTTCCAACACGCTCTGACGCTCTTGCCACCTCTCAGGCCCCGTCCCCGCTTTGGCCACAATTGCGTTATTCCTTTGGCAGAGGGTCGCTATTTGCTGGCGTCTTACCATCCCAGCCGGCGCAACACGGCCACACGGCTGCTGACGGAGCCGATGTTGGATGCCGTTTTCGCGCAAGCCCAGCAGTTGCTGTCTGGTAAGCCAGCCCGACCGGCTGAGGATTAGGCGGGTTGCCAAGATTCGAGGCGATAGGCACTGTCCCAAAACAGCCATTCCAACCGGGAGGCAGTGACAAAAGCTGCCCTCATCTTTTCCCGCAGCGGTTCTGTAGCCTGCTGAGCGACGGAGTCGGTGATGTCCAAAGCCTGCTGCACCACTTGGGCAAATTCTTCCCCGGCGTAGGTGTCGATCCACTGTTGGTAGGGATTGTCAGGCTGCGCGGTGCGATAGATGGTGGATCCCACCTCTCGGTAGATCCAAAAGCAGGGCAGCACAGCGGCAATGGCCACCTCATAGGGATCCACAGCCGCCGCAGCCAACAAAAAACGGGTATAGGCGAAGCAGGCAGGGGCATAGGCTGTTTCGGGTTGAATGTCGTAGAGGCGAAAATAGCTTTCGTGCAGGCTGCGTTCGGCCACAATGGCTCCCAGGGCAAAGTTCAAGAAACTCACCACCTGCTCAGCCCCTTCGGAACGAGCTCCAATCAAGGCCAGGGCGCGGGCAAAGTCGGTGAGATAAAGAGCATCCTGCTGCAAGTAAAACTGGAACCGCTGCCGCGATAGGCTGCCCGCTGCCAACTCTCGGTTGAAGGGGTGATCGAGGATTTGCTTGTAGATGGGCTGAATGGCTTGCCAAAGGTGGGCTGTAAAGGACTGGGGCATGGCGACCGTCTCTCGGCGTTTGGTCTTCAGCTAGAAATTGCAGGAGCCCCGC
>NZ_JANSHV010000027.1:0-4258 GCF_047461775.1 Synechococcus sp. R6-5 | reverse complement strand
CAGTGTTCAGCGTAAATGTATCAGCATTGAGTCATGGCTTAAGATCTTCACCGCTGAATTCAACCAATTTGAGACCATCAACGCTACTCAGGCCTGGTCTTTGTTTTTCACCATCAGCGCTTCCGATCGGCTGCTGGGTGACAACCCGGCTGTTGGCCGCTACCTAACGTTGGCTTTGTTCAGCGCCGTCCTCACCGGGATCCTGAATGTGCTGGTGGCTTCTTAGCTAGACCCTTTGCGGACGGAACGAGTTTTTTGTTAAGAGGCCGCCGGCAGAGGCAGCTTGACCTGAGACAAGGGGATCCTGCTCTCAGGTTTTTTGATTTTGAATGGGAAAGGATCCCTTGTTCTCTTTGTGGGGCTGTCTTCCGATGAAAGCTGCTGGGATAGATTTCGCGGAAACGGATCACTTTGAGGCGCCGCCTCTGACCACCAAGTTGCCCCTGCTGCTGGCCCCGGCGGGGGATTGGGAGTGTGCCAAGGCGGCAGTGGAAAACGGAGCCGATGCCATCTATTTTGGGCTGGAGCGCTTCAACGCCCGGATGCGCGCCCGCAACTTTACGGAAGCGGATTTGCCGGAACTGATGGCCTGGCTGCACCGGCGGGGGGTACGGGGCTATGTTACTTTGAATACTCTGGTTTTTCCAAGGGAGCTGACGGAAGCCGAGGGATACATCCGCTCGATGATCGCGGCGGGGGTGGATGCGGTGATTGTGCAGGATATCGGCATAGCCCGCCTGATCCGGCATCTTTCCCCCGATTTCCCCATCCATGCTTCCACGCAAATGACCATCACCAGTGGAGTGGGAGCGGAGTTTGCCGCTGAGCTGGGCTGTGAGGTGGTGGTGCTGGCGCGGGAATGTTCCCTCCAGGAAATCGCCCAGATCCAGGCCTATCTGCAAGAGAAGGGATCCTCCCTATCTCTGGAGGTCTTTGTGCATGGGGCGTTGTGCGTGGCCTACTCGGGGCAATGTCTGACCAGCGAGGCGCTGGGGGGGCGTTCGGCCAATCGGGGGGAATGTGCCCAAGCCTGCCGCATGCCCTATGAGCTGGTGGTAGACGGGATCCGCCGCGACTTGGGGGAGAAGCGGTATCTGCTCAGCCCTCAAGATTTGGCCGGGCTGGAGGTGCTACCGGAGCTGGTGAAGCTGGGGATCCGCTGTCTGAAAATTGAGGGCCGGCTGAAATCCCCAGAATATGTAGCCAATGTAACGCGGGTGTATCGGCAGGCGTTGGATGCGCTGGGAGCGGGGCAGCCGTGGCAGCCTTCGCAGCAGGAACGCTACGAGCTGGAGATGAGCTTTTCTCGCGGGCTTTATACGGGCTGGCTGCGGGGCATCAACAACCAGGAGCTGGTGCACGCGCGGTTTGGCAAGAAACGGGGGGTTTACCTGGGGCAGGTGGTGGGGATCCAACAGGATCAGGTGGGGATCCGGCTGGAGGCACCCCTCAAAGCTGGGGACGGCGTGGTGTTTGACCAGGGGCAGCCGGAGTTGCCGGAGCAGGGGGGGCGAGTTTACCGGGTGCAAGAGAAGCAGGGGCTGGCCTGGCTCAGCTTCGGAGAGGGGGTCATTGATCTCAAACGTCTGCGGGTGGGGGATCGCCTCTGGAAGACCAGCGACCCGGAACTGGAAAAGCGCCTGCGCCAAAGCTACGCCGGGGATCACCCCCGCTTTCAGCGGCCTGTCCACATGGAGGTTCACGGCCAAGTGGGATCCCCGCTGACGCTGATCCTGCGGGATGAGCAAGGCCATACGGTGCAGGTGGATTCGCCGCTGCCCCTGGAAGCTGCCCACCGCCAACCCCTCACCACCGAAAAACTGCGACAGCAACTGGGCCGTTTGGGCTCCACTCCCTTCAAGTTGGGATCCCTGCACAATGCCTTGCAGGGGGAGGTAATGCTGCCGGTGAGCCTGCTCAACCAGATGCGCCGACAAGCGGTGGAACGCCTACAAGCTCTGCGAGCTCAGCCCCCGCGCTGGCAACTCAATCCCGAAGCTCGCTGGCAAGATCTGGTGCCTTCTCAGGAGGAGCCCGAAAGGGGATCCCCGCAGTTGGTGGTGTTGGTGCGGGATCCGGCGCAACTGCCGGCGGCGATAGCCAGCGGTATTAGGCAGATCTATCTGGAGTTTGAGGATCCCCGCCGCTATCGGGAGGTGATCCGCACAACCAAAGCCGCCCATCCCGAGGTGGAACTGTGGGTCGCTCCGCCCCGCATCACCAAGCCGGGAGAAACCTGGATCCTAAAGCAAGTGTTGGCCGCTGGGGCCGATGGCTACTTGGTGAGAAATTACGACCATCTCCGTTTTTTTGCCGGGCAGCGTTGCATTGGGGATTTTTCCTTGAATGTGGCCAATCCCATCACGGCCCACTATCTCAAAACCCGCTACAACCTGGAGCGCCTGACGGCTTCCTATGACCTCAACCATGAGCAACTGGGATCCCTGCTGCAAGCCGGCCCCGCCCATAGGTATGAGGTTACCCTTCATCAACATATGCCCCTGTTCCACATGGAGCACTGCGTCTTTTGCGCCTTTTTATCCAGCGGAACGGATTACACCAATTGTGGTCGCCCATGTGAAAAACACGAGGTGAAGCTGAGGGACAGGGCCAATGTCGAGCACATTTTGAAGGCCGATGCCGGCTGTCGGAATACCCTCTACAACGGCAAGGCCCAAACGGGGGCAGAATATGTGCCGAAATTATTGGCCTTGGGCCTGCGCTATCTGCGCATCGAATTTTTGCATGAATCCCCCGCCGAGATCCAACAAACCCTGCACCGCTATCAGCAACTCCTACAAGGTCAACTCAGCGGATCCCAACTGTGGCAGGAGCTGAAGCTACACAGCCAATTGGGGGTTACGCGCGGGTCTTTGGAGAGTTAACGGCTGCGCTGTCTTTCTCTAGGGCGCCGGCTCTGCAGCTGTGCTCCGACCGGAGCAATGCGAAAAACATTCCGGCAAAGTTGGCGTAAAATTTCCTCAGGGTATTGTTATTCCCAGGTGCTTCCCCAACCTCTTCTCAGCTTTTTCTCTATCCTCTGGTTGCCGTGAAACACACCCTCAGCGCCCTCGTGCAGGATCAGCCTGGCGTTTTAACCCGCATTGCGGGGATGTTTGCCCGTCGCGGCTTTAACATCGACAGCCTCACCGTTGGCCCCACCGAACGACCGGGGATCTCTCGCATCACCATGGTGGTGCAGGGCGATGAACACGATGTGGAGCAGATGACGAAGCAGCTCTACAAGCTCATCGACGTGCTGAAAGTTACCGATATCACCCATGTTCCCTGCGTGGAACGGGAGCTGATGCTGGTCAAGGTCAATGCCAGCCCCGATACCCGCTCCGCCATTATGGATGTGGCCCAAATGTTTCGTGCCCGGATTGTGGATGTGGCAGAGGAGTCTTTGACTCTCGAGGTAACCGGGGATCCCGGCAAAATGGTGGCCATCATCAAGATGTTGACCAGCTTTGGCATCCGTGAGATCGCCCGTACCGGCCTGGTGGCTCTCACCCGCGAGTCCGGCGTGAATACGGAATACCTGAAGCAACACCCCACCTTAGTTACCGTCTGATGGCCTCAGGGGAAGCGATGCCAAAACTGGGGTGGAGTTGTAGGGGATCGGTTCTGCGGGGCACGATTAGCCTTGTGGCTATTGTGCTGGTGGGGCTGCTGGCCGGCTGCGGCCCTAGACCGCCAAAGCCGATTGTGCAGCAGGCCCTCGCCTATCAGATCGCTCATTTGTCCGGGCCGGTGGGATCCTTAGTGGGCAGCGACCGGTTGTCGGCACATCTGGAATTGCAGGATGTGAAAATCCGCCAAGATCGCCGTGAACCTTTGCTGTTAGTCTCAGGAGAAACCCTGGAAGGCCATCACCTCAGCGGTACCTACACCCTAATCGTGCATCCGCCGGGATCCCGCCGCCCCTATCGCCGCAAAGGGGATCCCTTCCAGCTCACCCTGGCCCACCAAAAGGCACAAACTGTTGCTACACAACGCTCGCCCGACCGCGTCAAAACCGTGCCCGAACGGTGGCTGCTGGCCTACAGCTCACCGGATTCCAAGACTTGGGAGGTCATCGACTTTCTGCCTCAGCCCGCACCGGCACCGGAGTTGCCTCCTGCCGGGCCAGAACCTACACTGCCGGCAACTGCACCTGCTGCCGCCGACGTTGGCAGGACGGAGTCCGATGGAGCTCCCAGCCCTACCAATACTTCTACTCCCACCTGAAGTAGAGCATGACTCTAGTCAATAATAA
>NZ_JANSHV010000026.1:0-10432 GCF_047461775.1 Synechococcus sp. R6-5 | reverse complement strand
GGCTAGGGTGAGACGCCTGGGCTATTGAGAAAAGCCTTCTTCCCCCGTACATTATTGCTCCGTAACGCTGACGCGACGGCGCGACCAACGTTCTAGGTGGGGGTGCAGTGTCCTGGTTTGAATCGAAATGACCATAAGCTGACAATGGCTCTACTGAGCCTCTAGAATGGAAGGCTGTCGAGAAAATGAAGTGCCTTCCCCGATGTCGAAACGTAACATGCAGGTTGTGCTGCGCCAGGCGATCCCAGGGCTGGGCAAGCCCGGAGAGATTGTCAACGTCAAGCCCGGCTATGCTCGCAACTACCTCTTCCCGCGGCAGATGGCGGTGCGGGTTACCCCTGGCATATTGAAAGAGCAGCAGATGCGTCTGGAGCAGGAAGCGGCTCGTAAACTGGCAGAAAAACAACGGGCGGAAAACTACAAGACCGCTCTGGAGACCATTGGTCGCTTCGTCATCCGTAAGAAAGTGGGAGAACACGACCTCCTATTTGGGCAGGTGACCACCAGCGATATTGCTGAGGTGGTGCTGGCTACCAGCGGTCTAGATATCGACCGCCGCAACATTCTCCTCAACGAGGAAATCAAAAAAACCGGGGTTTATCCCGTGCAGGTAAAGTTACACCCCGAAGTTACCGCTACGCTGCGCATTCAGGTTACTCCCGAATGAGGACTCACCTTCGAGGATCCCTGAGTTCCCGTGAGGGATCCCGGGGTGAGTAGGGTTTTTGCCTTAGGCAACAAGCGGGTATGCTCAGCCTAGAGCTTGACCCGCCTGACGATTGGAGCTGACTGGCTGAGAGGCCGGTTGCCCTAGGGCTGGGTTGATTTTCCTATCCTGGCTTGTGGTGATCAGCGATTACGACTTAACGGGTGGGGATCGGCTTCCTCCTCAAAACATTGAAGCCGAGGAGGAAATCCTGGGGGGCATTCTCCTCGATCCGGATGCGTTGGTGCGGGTCGCGGAGTTTCTGCGACCAGAGATGTTCTACATCTCTGCCCACCAAGAGATTTACCGGGCTGCTCTCCAACTGCACAGCCAAGGGCAGCCCACCGACCTGATGACTGTGTCTGCTTGGTTGGCGGATCATCATCTTCTGGAGCGGGTGGGGGGAACAGGGGCGATCCGTCGTCTGCTGGAGCAAACCGTCAGCAGCGTCAACATCGACCAGTATGCCCGCCTGGTGATGGATAAATACATGCGCCGCCAGTTGATCCAGGTGAGCAATACCTTGGCTCGTTTGGCCTACGATACCAGTCAGCCCCTGTCTCAGGTGATGGATCAAGCCGAGCAGCAGGTGTTTGGCCTCACCCAAGAGCGGGTGCAGCGCAGTCTTATCCCGGCCTCCGAGGTTTTGGTCAATATCTTCTCGGATTTGGAAGAGAAGTTCCAGAGTGGGGCTCAGCTCCCTGGGATCCCGACCAAATTCATCGACCTGGATAACCTGACCCAGGGCTTGCAGCGATCCGATTTGTTGATCCTGGCCGGTCGGCCTTCGATGGGGAAAACCAGCCTGGCCCTCAACATTGCCCAAAATGTGGCTGCCTATGCCAAGCAGCCGGTCGCTATCTTTAGCCTGGAAATGTCTCGGGAGCAACTGGTGCAGCGGCTTTTGGCCAGCGAAGCCCGCATCGACAGCAGCCGCCTGCGTTCTGGGCGCATTAGCGAACACGAGTGGCAGCGCCTGGGACAAGCCATTGGTTTTTTATCGCAATTGCCCCTGTTCATCGACGATACCCCCGACTGTACCGTTACAGAAATTCGCTCCAAAGCGCGGCGTTTGCAGGCGGAACAGGGGGGAACGTTGGGGATGGTGTTGATCGACTACCTACAACTGATGCAGGGATCCGCTGCTGACAACCGGGTGCAGGAGCTGTCGCGCATTACCCGTGGCCTCAAGGCCATGGCCAAAGAGCTGATGGTGCCGGTGCTGGTGCTGTCTCAGCTCAGTCGAGCTGTTGAGTCTCGCTCCGATAAGCGCCCGCAACTGGCAGACCTGCGGGAATCGGGCTGTCTGGCCGGGGATACGCAGGTGATGGATGCGGATCGCGGCAAGATCTGGCGGCTGGATCAACTGGCGGCCCTGCCGGCTTCGGCGGAACTGCCCCGCCTGCTCAGCTTGAACGGGCGCGGGCGCTTGGTGCCCCAACAGCCTGTGAAAGTGTTTTGCAGTGGTCGGCAGCCCACCTGTGTTCTGAAGACCCGCCTCAACTTTTCCATTCGCGCCACCGGCAACCATCCCTTCTTGACCCCAGACGGCTGGAAAACCCTCGACGAGCTGCAATTGGAAGAAGAGGTGGCGGTGGTGGTGCAGGAGGGGCTGATCTGGGATCCGGTGGTGCTCATCAGCGAGCCGGGGGAGCCTCAGCCGGTTTACGACGTCGAAATGCCCCGCCACCACAACTTCGTGGCCAACGGGCTGCTGGTACACAACAGCATCGAGCAGGATGCCGATCTGGTGATGATGATCTATCGCCCGGAATACTACGATCCCAACACCAGCGATCGCGGCATTGCCGAGGTCATCATTGCCAAACATCGCAACGGCCCCACCGGTACCGTGCGCCTGCTGTTCGAAAGCCAGTACACCCAGTTTCGCAACCTGGCGGATCCCAACCGCTGAGCAACCGATGCCGAAGAGGGATCCGGAGCTGCTGCCTTGGGAACAACCCCGCAAGGTGTTAGCTTAGGATCGCTGCGGGCCAAAGCAATGCTCTTGAGCCGGCTACCCTCTCTCCTAATGCTCAAAACGATATGTTTAAAAACGTGTTAATTGCCACCGACCGCCGAGATGGCCTGCAGCGTTTTGGCAAGTGTTTGGAAGATCTGCACAGCAACGGCATTGAGCGCGTCACCTTCGTCCGCAGCGTAGATTGGCAAGAGGACGACATCGGCATTCCCGACGACATTACCCCCGAAGTCCAGGCAGAGCAGACCCAGTTGCAGAAGCTGCTGAACCCGATCCCAGCAGGGTTGGAAGTCAAGGCTCTGGTGCAGGCGGGCAGGCCAGCCGATCTAATCCTAAAAGGCATCCAAACCTATGGCTCCGATCTGCTCATTACAGGCATGGGTACCCACAACCTGCTCGCCGAAAAATTGTTCGGCAGCACCACCATGGCGCTGTTGCCGAAGCTGAAAATCCCCCTACTGGTGATGCGCCCCCAGCTGCTGGCTACCTTTACCCTGGAAGAATTGCGCTTGCGCAGCCGCCACCTGTTTCGCTGCCTCTTGGTGCCCTTTGACTTTGAGCAGCCGCGTCAGCAGTTGCTGAACCATCTCGGCCACCTGCTGCCCGGTACTTCCCAGTGCCAGACGCTTACCCTGCTCTACGTGGTGGATCCCAGCGCCCGCCGCAACCAAGGAACTCCGGTGGAGGTGCTCAAGCGCAAAGCCGAGGCTGACCTGGCCCAGGTGCTTGAACCCCTGAGCGAGCAGGTGAAGCCCGTACAGCTGCGCACCCTGGTGCGGGTGGGATCCCCTCTCAAAGAGATCCTGGCTACTGCTGCCGATGAAGACATGACGGCCATTGCCACTGCCTCCCCCCATGTGGGCAGCTTTTGGGAGTGGTCGGTTCGCAGCCTCACCGGCGAGATTTTGCGGCAAAGTTGGCATCCGGTGTTGTTTTTCCCGCGCGGGTCTTTGGCCCAATAAATCCAGGCAAGATCCAAGCCGAGTGTTGCAGATTGAACTCACCTTCCATGAACCCCCCTTCCACGACAGCGCTGCAGGATCTGTTTCGGGCAGTGGCCCAAGGGAAGCTCACCCCAGAGCAAGCTCTGCAGGCCTATCGCTTTCTGCCCTTCGAGCCGGTGGGAGATTTCGCCCATGTGGATCACCACCGTCCCTTGCGCACGGGCTTTCCCGAAGCCGTGTGGGGGCCGGGCAAGACCCCAGATCAGATCGCCCAAATCCTGGAGCAACTCCACCAGCGGGGATCCCTGGCCTTGGCCACCCGCATCGAAGCCCAGGTGTATGCCGAGATCCGCAGCCGCTTGCCCCAGGCCCAGTATTCCGAGTTGGCCCGCTTGTGTTGGATCCCGTCCCGGCAGGTGGTCAGCCATCCTGGGCAGGTCAGCGTGATCTCCGCCGGCACTGCCGATTTACCGGTGGCAGAAGAAGCCGCCCTCACGCTGGAGCTTTCTGGGTTTCAGGTGAAGCGCCTCTGGGATGTGGGGGTGGCCGGGATCCATCGGCTGCTGCACAACTGGGCGGCCCTGCAAGCGGACGTGCTGATCGTGGTGGCGGGCATGGAGGGGGCCTTGGCCAGCGTGGTGGCGGGTCTGGCGGATTGTCCGGTGATCGCTGTGCCCACCAGCATTGGCTACGGGGCCAGCTTCCAGGGCTTGGCTGCCCTGCTCACGATGCTCAACTCCTGCGCAGCGGGGGTGGGAGTGCTGAACATCGATAACGGTTTCGGGGCGGCGATTCTGGCAGGCCAGATCCTGCGTTGCGGACAACGGCTGGCAGCTCGATTGAGTTCATGCGGCCCCACTGGAGATCCAACAGGGAATCGACAGATTTCGGAAGGTTAAGAATTGTAAATAGATCCTGAGCCAAACAGGCTATACTCAGGCCATAGTTTAGGCTTGGGCTTTCTCTTTCCCATCCTTCGGGAGTTTGAGGGTGTTGCCTCTGGTCACCTAACTGGGTTCATGCCTTTTTCTGGGGTACCTTTATCCGAAGATGGGGAGGGTTCCTACGCTGGTTAACTGCTGTGTTGGACTGACTGGGGCGGACAAAACGCGCGAATATGCTAATTGATGCAACACTTGTCAAAAATGCAACAGATGCGATGGGAGCGACCTTGATCCTGGCGCAAGGGATGACTCAGTCCTTCACCTGGACAGATATTTTCTTGGTAGTGGCTTTGGTGTTTTTGGAGGCCGCCCTCTCTGCGGACAACGCCGTTGCCCTAGCAGCTCTGGTGAAGCATCTGCCCACCCCCCAGCAGCAGAATCGGGCCTTGCGCTGGGGCATCATCGGCGCTTACAGCTTTCGCATTGCCATTGTCTTCGCGGCAGTTTGGTTGGTGGAGTATCCGCCCGCCCAATTCTTGGGGGCCTGTTATCTGCTCTGGCTAGCCTGGCAGCACTTTCGGGGCGAGGAAGAAGGCCAAGAACAGGACATCACCCGCCACGCCAATTTTTGGCAGACCCTGGTGATGGTGGAACTGACGGATCTGGTTTTTTCTTTCGACAGCATCGCCGCTTCGGTGGGCGTCTCCCGCAAGGCTTGGGTAATCATCCTCGGCGGCATTCTCGGCATTACCCTGATGCGCTACATGGCTTCTCTGTTTTTGCGTTGGTTGGACGAGTTCTCTCACCTGGAAGACGCCGCTTTTGCCATCATCGCCTTGGTGGGGAGCACCATGTTGTTGGAGGTGTTTTTCCCCCAAATCGAGATCCCAGAGTGGGGGATGGTGGTGGCCGTGATCCCCTTATTTGTCTGGGGCTTCTCGCGGCGCGTGAAACTCCATTCAGAACAGGATAAGCAGCCGGAGCTGGCTGACGGAGAGAAGAGGGAAGAGAAAAGAGCAGGGGTTACAGACGAGATGGAAATCGTCCCCTCCGGTTGGGTGGCTGCCCTTGAGGAAGACCTCGCCCCTGAGCTGCAGAGCAGAGAGAATGGAGAGGAGAGGTACGGCTTGGGCCTATCGCCAGGGATCCCTGATCTGCCTTGATAGGGCTGTGGGCTGCTTCATTGCCTTGGCCCCTGCCGACTCCTAAACTAGCAGTGAAGCCGACTCAAGGAGGGAAGCATCCTGAGCCCCCAGTTTTGCTTGAAATCATTGGTCAAGTGCTTCAGAAGCAGCATAGACAGCCCAAAGGAGCAGCAGGCCGCGGAAAATAGGCTCCAGCCTTTGGCGAGGGCGGAGGTTCTGAGCATGCCAGCAGTGCAGAGCACTGCCCCCTTGGTGGAGCTGCGCCAAGTTTCCAAGCGCTTCGGCTCGACGGTGGTGCTTGACCACGTGGATCTGAAGGTGTACCGGGGTGAGGCCCTGGGCCTGGTGGGGCCTTCGGGCACCGGGAAATCGACGCTGCTGCGCATCATTGCCGGCCTAACGGAGCCAGACGCTGGAGAAGTGCTCTGGTGCGGGATCCCACTCCCGGAGATTCAAGCCCATCATGCAACTCCCCCTTTGCGAGTAGGGATGGTGTTTCAGCAGGCCGCCCTCTTCGACTCCCTGACGGTGGAAGAAAACGTGGGGTTTTTGCTCTACGAGCACTCGCAGTTGCCCCGCTCCCGCATTCGGGAATTGGTGGCCGCCAAGCTGGAGGCGGTGGGACTGGCGGGCAAAGAGCACAACCTGCCAGAAGAACTCTCGGGGGGGATGCGCAAACGGGCCAGCTTCGCCCGCGCCATTATGGAGGATCCTTCTCTGCCCCAGGATGAGCCCCAATTGCTGCTGTACGACGAGCCCACAGCGGGCTTGGATCCCATTGCCTCCACGGTAATTGAAGATCTCATCCGGGAGCTGCAGCAGGTGAAAAAAGCCTGTGAGAGCTACATTGTGGTGACCCACCAGCACAGCACCATTTACCGCGCCACCGACCGCATTGTGTTGTTGGCCCAGGGGCAGGTGCAGTGGGAGGGATCCGTGCAGCAGATTGAAACGTGCGATAACCCCTTTGTGCGGCAGTTTTTCAGCGGTAGCGTAGAAGGGCCAATTCAAGTGGCGGGGCAGGTGTGATGCGTTCGCGAGCAGTGCGAGAAGGGGCAGTGGGCCTGTTGATCCTGGCGGGGGCGCTGGGCTTTGCCGGCCTGTTTTTGTGGATCTACAACCTGCGCTTTGGCAGTCGCGGCTTTCAATTTACCGTCACCTATACCAACGTGGTCGGGCTGGCCGAGGGATCCAGCGTGCGGCTGCGGGGGGTAACCATAGGTCGAGTGGAGCGTATCACGCCTCAACCCAATCAAGTGGAGGTGCAGGTGGCCATTGACCAGCCTTTGGCTATTCCCCGCAACGCCCTGTTTGTAACCAAACAGACGGGGTTGGTGGGGGAAACGGTGATGGATATCCTGCCCCAGGGGAGGGGTCAGGCGGCAACGGGATCCCCTCTGGCAGCGGATTGCGACAGCAGTCAAATCATCTGCGATGGGGATGTGGTGGAGGGCAAACCTGGAGTGGATTTTGGCCAGTTATTGATCCGGCTGGATCAGTTGCTCACACGGATCAACGACGATGAGCTCTTCGACACCCTTAACGCCACCCTAGAAGGGCTCACCCGCGTTGCCAATAGCGTGGCCGATCTCTCAGAAACCGTGGAAGAGCGAGTAGCTGCCCTGCGCACCGAAGATCTGGACTTGTTGCAATTCACCACGGCTGCCACGGCCATCCAAGACGCGGCTGGGGCTGTGAGGGGAACTGCCCGCAGTTTTCAAGCGGCTGCCGATCAATTCACCGCCCTGGTGGATCAAAACCGCACTTCCCTTAACGCCGTCCTGGAGAACATTCAGCAGGTGAGCGCCGATCTACAGGCCATGTCGAGCGCGGTGCGCCCGCTGGTTACCGATCCACAACTCCAGGCCGATGTGCGCCAGATCCTGGCCGAGGTGCGAGCGGCTGCGGAGAACGTGGCCCAAGCTACCGAAGATCTGCAGCAGATTGCCGCCAGCCTCAACGATCCGGGCACTTTAGCTACTCTGCGCCAAACCCTCGATTCCGCCCGCATCACCTTTCAGAATATGCAAAAAATTACCGCCGACATCGACGAGCTGACCGGGGATCCCCAGTTTCGCCGCGGCATTCGAGAGTTGGTGTTGGGGCTGAGCAACTTGGTCTCCAGCGTCCCTGGGGAAGATGGGATCCAGCCCGCGGTGGCCGAAGGGTATCACTTTCGTTTTGCGCCCGTCTCTTTTGCCCAGGGGATTGTCTCTGGATCCCAAGGATGGCAGCCGCAGACTTCCCCATAAATTGGCAACCCGCTGAGGTAACAACGGCGGCCAAAGCCGTTGAAGGGATCCCCAACCTGGGGTAGGCTTTGCGGATAAGGTGCTGTGCCTACGGCACCCCCTATGGCTACGCAACGCTGGCGCGACTGAGGTTGAGGTGTGAGGAATGTGTGGCATTGTCGGCTACGTGGGTTTTCAGTGGGCTGCCCCCATCCTGTTGGAGGGCCTGCGCACCTTGGAGTATCGGGGCTATGATTCTGCCGGCATCGCCACGGTGGATCCCGAAGAAGGATTGAGAGTTGTCCGCGCTACCGGCAAGCTGCACAACCTGCTGGTGAAGCTGACGGCCAACATGCCCACCGCCAAGGTAGGGATCGGACATACCCGCTGGGCCACCCACGGCGGCGTGACCGAAGAAAATGCCCACCCCCAGTGCGACGAGCGCGGGCGCATTGTGGTGATCCAAAACGGCATTGTGGAAAACTACCTGGAGCTAAAGGAGCGTCTCCTGGAGCGGGGGATCCCATTCCGCTCCCAAACCGATACGGAAGTGATCGCCCAACTGCTCGGCCTCTATACAGAAGAGCTGGGCTCCTTTGAGGCGGCCTTTGGCCAGGTCATGGGGCAACTGCGGGGGGGAAACGCCGTGGTGGCTCTGGATCGGGAGGCGCCGGATCGGCTGATCGCAGCCCGTTTGGGCAATGCCGGAGCCGTGGTGGTGGGAGAGGGAGAAGGGGAAAACTTCGTGGCCTCCGATCTGCCTGCCATTGTCCGCCATACCCGCAAGGTGGTGTTCTTAGAAGATGGGGAAATGGCGGTTCTCACGGAGTCTCAAGTGCGCTACCTGCGCATTACCGGCGAGGAGCTGCGCAAATCCAGCATCACCGTGGCCTGGGATCCCGTCTCAGCCGCCAAGGGAGGCTACAAGCACTTCATGCAAAAGGAGATCTTTGAGCAGCCCCGCACCACCACCGATACGCTACGGGGGCGGGTGGATCTGGAACAGGGCCGGGTGACACTGGAGGGGCTAACGCTTTCTGAAGCACAACTGGCCCACATTGAGCACATCCACGCCGTAGCCTGTGGTACTGCCTGGCACGCCTGCTGGGTGCTCAAGTACTTCATCGAGAGCTTGGCCCGTACCCCTGTAGAGGTGGATTACGCCTCTGAGTTTCGCTACCGCCAGCCGGTGTTGCGCCCCAACCACCTGTTGCTGGCCTTAACCCAGTCGGGAGAAACCGTCGATACGCTGGCAGCCATGAGCGAGGCCCGCACCCAAGGGATCCCGACTCTGGCGATTGTCAACGCCATCGGATCCCAGGCCAGCCGTCTGGCGGATGCCGGGGTTCTCTACATCCATGCCGGTCCGGAGATTGCCGTGGCTTCCACCAAAGTGTTTACCGGCATGTTGGTGGCAGGGTACTTGCTGGCCCTGCAACTGGCCCAAGCCAAAGGGATCCTCAGCCCGGCCCAGATCCAAGCCCACCTGCAAGCCTTGATCGAGCTGCCGGGCAAGATCAGCCTGCTGCTGAAGGACGCCGCCCTCTACGACCAACTGGCGGAGCAGTACCATCATGTTGCCAACATGCTCTATCTGGGCCGCTGGGTTAACGCCCCGATTGCCCTGGAAGGAGCTTTGAAGATGAAAGAGGTGAGCTATATCCACGCCGAAGGCTACCCGGCAGGGGAGATGAAGCATGGCCCTATTGCCCTCATCGACGAGCGGGTGCCGGTGGTGTGCATTGCCACCCGGGATCCCGTCTACGAAAAAATGCTCTCCAACATCGAACAGGTGCGGGCGCGGGGGGGACGGGTGATCGCCCTCATCAACCCCGAAGACACCCAGGTGCGGGAGAAAGCCGACCACATCATCGAGGTGCCCAGCACGACACCCCTGTTGTCGGCGGTTCTGAACGTGATCCCCCTGCAGTTGTTCGCCTATGCCATGGCTTTGCGCCGCGGAGCCGATGTGGATCAGCCGCGCAACTTGGCCAAGTCGGTAACGGTGGAGTAACGGCTGTTGCCCTTGCCGCCCCTGGCCTCTGGTTTTTGCAAAATCGGGCAGATCACCTCTTTTTCATCAGCAGCCGCAGGGGGGATCTGCCAATCGGAGAGGAGACCTTGAATTTGGCTTTTCAGCGCTTGCAGATCGGCAATTCGCTGTTCAATCTCCTGCAGCTTGCCTTGCAGATGCTGGCGAATTTCTGGACAAGGCTGCTCCCCTCGGTCGTGGACATACAGGATTTGGCGGATTTCTTCTAAGCTCAGGCCCAGGCTCTGGCAGCGGCGGATAAAGGCCAGACGAACCAAAACCGAAGGGTCGAACAGCCGATAGCTGGACTCCGCCCGTTCCACCGTTGGCTTCAGCAGGCCTATCGATTCGTAGTAGCGCACCGTGCGTACAGGCAAGCCGGCTGCTAGAGCCACCTGGCCGATCTTCAGGCTAGCAGACAAGTCTCGGACAGCAGCAGGATTCGACATGTCCCCAACTGGATCCCTGTAGATTTCTTCAGCGTGACATACTCCCACACTCATGCTGAC
>NZ_JANSHV010000025.1:0-15863 GCF_047461775.1 Synechococcus sp. R6-5 | reverse complement strand
CAGTGTTCAGCGTAAATGTATCAGCAACAGGGATGCAGCCGGTTGATTTAACCACCCTGCGTGCTGTGCTCGCCGATCTAACCCAGGCTAAGACAGGTCGGGATCCAGTGTTGCCTGCCCGCGTGGAATGGATCCAACAGACCGATCTGTGGACGGTGGTCATTGGCTTGCGCACCCTCACTGCCCGCCCCTGCTTGCTGTTGTGCTGGCATCCTCAGGCGGCCCGTCTCCACCTCTGTCAGCCTCCTCCCAAAGAGCCGGATGGCTTTCAATTTAGCCAGTTCCTCCAACGGCACCTGAAGGGTTTGGCTCTGACGGAGCTGGCTCTGCTGGAGGATTGGGAACGGGTGATTGACTTGCGCTTTGCCCCTCGGCCCGGGGATCCCCCTTATCGCCATCTCTACCTGGAGGTGATGGGCAAGCACAGCAATGCCATTTTGGTGGACGAGGCGGGCATGATCTTGGCCAGTGGCCATGGGGTAAGCGAGCGCCAATCGCGAATCCGTCCAGTGCAGCCGGGCCTGCCCTACGAGGCTCCTCCGGCCCTAACCGATCCGATCCCGCAGCGATCCGAGCCCTTCTCCTGCTGGCAAGAGCGCGTCGCCCTGATCCCCGGCCCCATCGGCCAACGGCTGTTGCGCTGTTATCGCGGCCTCAGTCGGCATTTGGTGGAAGCGATGTGCCATCAGGCTGGGATCCCGCCGCAAACCTCCACCGATCACCTCTCTGCCCGCGATTGGCAGGCACTGTTTGCCAGGTGGCAAGACTGGTTAACCCGTCTGGAAACCGGCCAGTTTGACCCGGCCCCAACTCCCCAGGGATACACCGTTCTCGGCTGGGCAAGCGGTGCCGTTCCCGTTAGCGGGACGGAGTCCCTGCAACAACCTTCTCGACTCAATCTGCACCAACTTCTGGAAGGCTACTACCAGGCTCAGCTTAACCGCGAACAGTTTGAGCGAGAGCGCCACCGCCTGCTGCAAAAGGTATCCACCCTGCTGAAAAAGCTCCATCAGCGGCGAGAGCAATTTGAGGCGATGCTGGCCGACTCCACCCAAGCGGAAGCCTCCAAGCAGGCTGCCGACTTGTTGATGGCCCACCTCCACCTCTGGCGGCCAGGGTTGCATCACATCGAGCTGCCGGATTTTGCCAGCGGCCAGACGGTCAAGATCCCTCTCGACCCCGAAAAAAATGCCATTCTCAATGCCCAAGCCTACTACCGCAAGCACCGCAAACAAAAACGGGCCCAGGATGCTATCCGGCCCCTACAAGAGGCGCTTGGCCAAGAGATCCTCTACCTCGAGCAGGTGGAAGCGTCTCTACAGCAGCTGGAAACCTATCGGGATCCCCAAGACTTGACCACCCTCAAGGAAATTGAGACCGAGCTGATTGAACAGCGCTACTTGGAGAGTCCCACTCGCAACAGCGGGACAGAGTCTCTGCGGGCGAGCTCAAAACATGCCTCACCGGCAACCTTCAACCCCCACCGCTTTACCAGCCCCAGTGGCTTCTCCATTTGGGTGGGGCGCAACAACCTGCAAAATGATCAGCTCACCTTTCGCGTGGCTCAGGAACACGATTGGTGGTTTCATGCCCAAGAGATCCCCGGCAGTCATGTGCTGCTGCGCTTGCCCCCCGGGGCTGTAGCAGAAAGCGAAGATCTGCAGGCGGCTGCTGATTTGGCGGCCCATTTCAGCCGCGGTCGCCTCAGCGAACAGGTGCCGGTAGTCTACACTCGCCCGAAACTGGTGTTCAAACCCAAGGGATCCCCGCCCGGCATGGTCGTTTACAAACAGGAGCAGGTGCTTTGGGGGCGGCCCAGCCATGCGCAGCTGCTCATTGCGTCAGCCCTTGGGCCACACTGACGCAACTGGTTACTTTGTTTCTGGCCAAGTGGGCAGGTTCGAGGCATTCAAGGGAGAACTTCGAGGGAGTAAGCGGCGCTGCGGCCATAGCGGCTGGGATCGTACATTTCTTCTGCCAAGGCAGGAGCCACCTGGAATTGGCCGGGGATCTCCGGACGGAAGAGATAGACAAACTCATGGCGACCCTGCTTGAGCTCGGTGCTGAAAAAGGCCACGCGGTCATCCCGATTCTCTTGGCGGGTCCAAAACCAGTCCCACCAGTAGTCTGGGGCCAAGCCGGTGAACTCTCGCGGATCCTGGGAGGTGATCTCGGCGCCGCTGGGCAGGGGATCCTCGACCACCACGTAGTGGCTGTCCCGCTCGGCTTCCACCGTCAACCGGGCCAGGAGGATTTCTCCGGCCCTTACTGTGTCGCCAGGGCGCAGCGGCTGCTCTCGGTAGCGGATCTCCCCGTTGGGTTGGAGCTGGGGCTGTAGGCGGAAGTAGCTGCGGCTCACCGCAAAGCCTTGGGCTTGAGAGGGCAGAGGGTTGGGGACGAAGGCTTCTCCCCTCAAGCTGTAGTAAAGGGGGGCGGGGCCGGACTTTTCCAGGCGCAGGCTGCTCAGGTTCCCCACTTCTGCATCGGCCCAATCCAACCCATAGCGGGGATCCGCAGGGCCGGCCTGCCAGCGATCAAGAAGGGATCCAGTTGTCCCATCCAACACCCGCACCTCGCCGGGGCCGGGAAGCTGCTGCTGCTGGGCCTGGTAGTAGGCAGATAGGCCGAGGAGAGCATCGGCGGTGGCTTTGGTGGTGCGCCAGCGGTTGTTTTGCCGCTGCTGGAGAAGGGCCTCGGCAATCTGGGCAGCCCGGTCATCCTGCAAGCGAACGGCCAATTGCAAAAGCGGGCCGGCCACCTCCATGTCGTCGTAGGTGGAGCGCTCGTGGGTTGCCAAGGAAGAGGCAGCCGGGATAAACCAGCGCCCTTGGGGATCCTGTTGCCGCCGCTCCAGAACCTCATCCAGGGCTGCCTGGGCAAGATCCCTCTGGCCCAGTTGCAGGGCGGCCAGCCCTCGGTAGGCCAGGCCAAAGGTGGAGAGCCGCTCCGGCGGCGGCAGGTCGGCAGTCACCAAGGCGGGATCCCAGAGGGCCAGGCTGTAGGCGACAAAAGCCTGTAGATCCGGGGAGAGGGCTTGTGGCTGGGCCAGTTGAGCGGCCAGATAGTCCTGAGCGGCCAGATAGTCCAAGGCCTGCCGCACCCGCCACTCTTTGAGGGCATAGCCAGCAGCTTGGGCAAGGTGATACCCCTGCAGGATGTATCCGGTCAGATAGGGGTTGCTCCGGTCATGGGCCCACCAGCCCCAGCCCCCATCGAAGTTCTGGGATCCCTCCAGTCGCTGCAAGCCCGATCGAAGCACCTGGGGCAGCCGCTCCAGGGTTTGCGAGCGCAGGTTCAAGCCCAACTGCTTGCTGACTTGGGTGACGGCTAGGGCGGGCAAGAAGCGACTCAGGGTTTGCTCGGTGCAGCCGTAGGGGAACTCCACCAGGTAATCCAGCGGCTCCAGCAGGGTTGCTGCCGGGCTAGCGGCCAGTTCCAGGTGAAGCTGCCGGGATCCCGGCACCCAGGTGGCGGGCCAATCCAGCGATAAGTCAAGGCTGCCCTCCTGCACCCGACCCACCTGGGAGAACCGTTGCACAGCGCCGAAAGGCTGGCTGGGGATCCGCAGTTGCAATGCATCTTTCAGCCCATTCCCTTCCGCCCAGACCCGCAGAGAGGTATCTCCGGCCCCCAGAACCTGGAGAGGCCATTCCACCCGCCCCGCTCCTTGGGCCGGCACGGTGAGGCGTTGTCGTTCCGGGCCTTGCAATTTCAAGATCCCACCGGCAGGAACAGGAACTTCCAGCCGCACCTCCACCGCTTGGGCTTGACCCGTGCGGTTTTGCACAATGGCCGCCAAGGTGAGCTGATCCCCCACCCGGAAAAAGCGGGGAGCGGCCAAGCGCACCAACAGGTCTTTGCTAACCGAGACTGTGGCAAGAGCGGATCCCACCTGGGTGTCGGCAGTGGCGGCGCGGGCGGTCAAGCGCCAGGTGGTCAGGTTGTCGGGCCAACGCACCTGTACCTGAGCCAGGCCATCGGCATTGGTGACCAGATCCGGGAACCAGGCGGCGGTATCGCGAAAGTCCTCCCGCACTTGGCCGGCCAGCTTGTCAGCACCGCCGGGATATTGCTGAGGGAAAGAGGTAGTGGTGGTAACTTGGTTGTACTGGCGCCCATAGAAGAAGCGGCGAATATCCAGGGTGAAGTCGGGTCGCAATAGGTAGAGGGCATTGTCCACAATCCCTAGGCCCACCTCGGCGCTCACCGGCTGCCCTTGGGCATCGCGGGTGCGGATTTGGATTTGGGCGGTCTCGCCCGGTCGATAGGTGGGTTTATCGGTTTGCAGCTCCACCTGCAAAAAGCGATCCAAGGGGGAGACCCGCAGCAGGGCCTCGCTTCGGTACAGCCGCCGCTCTGGGCCGATGGCAGTGGCAGTGACGTAGAGATTGGGACGATAGTCGCCGCGGATGGGCAGCCGCAGCGTGGCCGTATGCCCCTGGAGACGCAGCACCTGCACCTGGTGCAGCCGGGATCCCTCAATGCCCACCAGCACCGCCACATCCGGCAGCGGCGAGACTATCAGGATCTGGGCCTCTTCCCCCACCTGGTAGATCTGCCGATCCGCCACCACTTCCAGGCTGGGCAGGGATCCCCAACTTTGTAGGGGGCTGCCCGGCTCCACCACCCAGAGATAGTCCACCTCCTGCACCCGTTCGCGCCAGCGGTGCGGAGCACTTTGACGGCGGGGATCCCATGCCGTCAACCGCACCCGGTAGTCTCCCGGCTCCAGGTCGGCGGGCAGGTGGAGGTCGAGGCTGCCTTCCCCGTTGACAATCTGAAAAGGCTGCCGCAGCAGGGTACCTTGCCGTTGGTAGGTGTTGCTCTTGGGATCCCAGCGCCAGCGCTCCAGGCTCAGCTCTCCGGTGGCGCTGACGGGGCGGCCATCGTAATCGCGGGCTTGCAGCCGGTAGGTGAGGGTATCC
Source organism: Synechococcus sp. R6-5 (assembly GCF_047461775.1). Classification (NCBI taxonomy): domain Bacteria; kingdom Bacillati; phylum Cyanobacteriota; class Cyanophyceae; order Synechococcales; family Synechococcaceae; genus Synechococcus; species Synechococcus sp. R6-5. The sequence continues at coordinate 10,938 of NZ_JANSHV010000025.1, read as the reverse complement.
CCCGGAGCGGGCAGGTGGCGGTCGGCCTCGGCAAAGAGGGCAAATTCGCCAGCTGTTACCCAGGCCCGCGCCGTTCCGGTCACGGTGCGACGGCTGATGTCGGTCACCTCCACCTCGATGCGCAACTGCTGCACCTCTTGGGGGCCCCAGTAGCTGTCTTCTTCCCAGTTGAGATCCTGCAGCAGGCGATCCAGGCGAAACTCCGCCCGCCCTTGGGCATCCGTCACCCCTTCCCCTTCCGCCACCAACTGGCCGTAGCCGCCGTAGTAGCCCTGCTCCTCTCCCAGGTCGTCGGCGAAATAGTCTTCCTCGGCAGAACGGGGCAACAGCCCATAGCGCAGGCTCCAGTCGGGGCTGCTGTAAACTCGGTAGCGGAGCTGGGCAGCGGCCACCGGCGCGCCGAAAAGATACTCGGCCTCCACCTGCACCTTCAGGGATCCCCCCCGCACCAGCCAAGGTCGGTCGGGCACCACCGCCACCTCAAACTCCGGCTTGCGGTAGGCTTCCACCTGAAAAGAGGTGTATTCGCCGCTGGATCCCTGCGGCCCTGACACCTGCCACTTCAGGCCGTAGCTGCCCAGGGACGCTTCTTCTGGCAGTTGAAACTCCCCATGGACACTGCCAAAAGCATTGGTGGCCAGGGTTTGTTCGCTCAACACATCCCCGTTGGGGGCCGTAAGGGTCAGTTGCACTGCTTGTCCTGGGGGGGGCGGCGTGAGGCGGGTTTGCTCTCGCACCAGGGCGCGGAAATAGACGGTTTGGCCAGGACGGTAGAGGGGACGATCCGTGTAGGCGTAGATCCGGTGGGGCTGGTTCCAGCCATAGGCGTAGCTGCGGGACAAAGCCTGCAGGGTGTTGTCGGCACTGCGGCCATAGACCACCAGGGAAGAACCCTCTCTCGCCGGCAGGCCAAAGCGGGCCAGCCCCTCTGCATCGGTGGTGGCCGTCAGGGGATCCCCCCACTCCCCGAAAACTTGGATCTGGATCCCGGCCAGGGGACGCAGCTCCCGCAGGTGCACCGCCTGCACCACCAACTGGCTGGCATCCTTCTTCTGGATGAGGCCGAGATCGCTCACCAAAAACCAATGGTCGAAACGGGGCAAGGGTGCAGCCGCATTCAGCGGCTCCCGGCCCTCCGCCTCCACCCAGTAGGCCCCCGGCGGCAGGATCCCCAGCTCCAAGGTTTGGGCTGTCCACCCCTCTCCCGCTCGTCGTGGCACCGGCTGCTGCCAACTGCGCACAAGCTCCCGCCGCAGGGTGGGATACAGAGCCGGATCCAGGGAGCCATAGTCAGCATCCGCCAAATCCCGCAAGAGAGGGGATCCCTGCAGCTCTGTCAGGGAAAAGCGATAGAGGCTGAGCTGCACCGAGCCCAGGCTGGTGGCCCGCCACTGCAGCCGCGCCGGTTCTGCGGTCGTAAACACCTGGCTGGTGCTGTAGAGATAGAGACCGGGGGGGACAAGCTGAGGGCGCAAGGTGGGGATCCGAACCGTTGCCCCCTCCCGCACCAGAACGGATCTCTGGCTGCCCACCTTTTCCAGGCCGGATCCCTGCACCGTCACCTGGTATTCCCCAACAGGCAATCGATCCAAGCGATATTCGCCATCTGAGGCCAAGCTGGCGCTGCGCGTGGCCGGGCCGGCGGCGATCACCCGGACGCTCTCCAGAGCTACCCCTGCCGGCAGCTCCACCCGTCCCGCCAGGGATCCCGTCGGCTGTTCGGAAAGCAAAACTGCCAGCCCCACCCCCAACAACAGCACCAGGGCCGCTAACCATCGCCTCAGCATGGGATCCCTTTCCTTTGTTGCTCCTACCCTGTGCCCTGGCCGCCCTGGGGGTTCAAGGGTCAGCCCAATCCACTACTTCACCAGCTCGAAGACGTTGAACATGGGCAGGTACATGGCCACGATAATGCAGCCCACCATACCGCCCAGGATCACGATCATCAACGGCTCCAGCAGGCTGGTGAGGGCGCGTACCGCCTCCTCCACCTCCAGCTCGTAGAAATCCGCCGTCTTCATCAGCATCGCGTCCAGCTCCCCTGTCTCTTCCCCCACGCTGATCATCTGAATGGCCATGACTGGGAAGACCTTGGCCTTGCCCAGAGCAGGGGCAATCTGCCCTCCCTCTGAGATGGATTGGCGGGCGGCGTCAATGGCGTTGGCCACCACCTGGTTGCCGGAGGTGTCGCGCACAATTTCCAAGGAAGTCAGCACCGGCACCCCGGAGCGGGTGAGAGCGCCAAAGGTGCGGCAGAAGCGAGCCACCGCCGACTTCTGGATCAGATCCCCGAAGATAGGGAGCTTGAGGGCCAGCGCGTCGATGGTCTCCTTGCCGGCAGGGGTGCGGTAAAAGCGCCGGAAAGCAAAATAGACGGCCCCTAGAAAGCCCACCAGCCCCAAGCTGTACTGGGGCGTGCGCAGGAACTTGCTGATGTTGATGAAAAACTGGGTAAAGCCGGGCAGCTCCCCACCCAAGTCGTTGTAGATGCTCTCAAACGTGGGCAAGATGAACAGCACCATGCCCAAGAAAATCAAGACAGCTAAGATCGTCACCACCACCGGGTAGGTCATGGCTGACTTGATCTGCTTCTGCAGGCGATCCATGTCCTCCAGCAGCTTGGCCAGGCGGTTGAGCACTTCGTCCAGCACGCCGCCCACCTCCCCCGCCTGCACCATGCTGCAGTAGAGGCCGTCGAAGGCGTCGGGATAAGGGCGGATGGAGTCGGAGAGGTTTTTCCCCGCCTCCACCTCCGCTCGGATAGCCCGCAGGTACTTTTTGAGTTTGGGGTTGCCGGTTTGCTCCTCCATGATGGTGAGAGAGCGCACCATCGACACGCCGGCGTTGATCAAGGCAGCAAATTGCCGGGAGAACACTGCCTTGTCGCGAATGTCGATGGATCCCAGCATTGAGAAATCGAAAGACGTATCCAAGGAAAAGAAGGGTTTCTCCTCCTGAATGTCTTCCTGTTTGGCAAAAATCCCGTCTCGGCGCAGCCGTGCACGAACTTCGGTCAAGCTGTTGGCCACCACCGTCAGGCGTACCGGCTGACCGGCCTTTAACCCCCGAACCTTGTAGCGCGGCATGGCTGTACCCCCGGCTAGATCGCTCTAAATAACGAAATGGCTTTAAATGTTTCGCAGGTGCAAAAAGGGATCCAGCCCAAACCTTGGGCCGATCAACGATCTCTCAGCTAGAGCTTAGCCACAAATTGAGGCAGTGGCTAGAGATCGGCGATGAACCCTCACCCCGGGATCCCAGCACTGCCTGGTGGCAACGAGGTTTAGCGACGGGCGGCAACTGCTGGTGGCCGCTGTTGCTGGGCAGCCGCGGCTGGCGAGGGCCCGGTAACGTTGCCCAAAAGCCGTTGCAACTCCTCGGGGCGAGAGGTCTTAGACATGGCCGTATCGAAGTCGATCTTGCCCTGTAGGTAAAGGTTAGCCAGATCTTGCTCCAGCGTTTTCATGCCCTGCTTGCCCCCCGTCTGGATAGCCGAGTAGATCTGGGCAGTTTTGCCCTCCCGAATCAGGTTGGCAATGGCCGGCGTTACCACCATGATTTCCTGCACCAGCACCCGTCCAGGCTCTCCTGGCTTGGGATTGAGGCGGCGGGCCAGAGTTTGGGAGAAGACGGCCTTGAGGGAGTTGGAGAGCTGCACGCGAATCTGCTGCTGTTGCTCGGGCGGAAACACATCCACCAAGCGATCCACCGTCTGGGCGGCAGAACTGGTGTGTACCGTGGCAAAGCAGAGGTGGCCCGTCTCGGCGGCGGTAATGGCCAACTGGATGGTCTCCAGATCCCGCATCTCCCCAATCAGGATCACATCCGGATCCTCCCGCATCGCTGCCCGCAGGGCATTGGCAAAACTCTTGGTGTCTTCCCCCAGTTGCCGCTGGTGGATGATGCTGCGAATGGGGGTGTAGATATACTCAATGGGATCCTCGATGGTGAGGATGTGCTCGGCCCGTTCGCGGTTGATCATGTCGATCATGGAGGCCAGCGTAGTCGATTTGCCAGATCCCGTTGGGCCGGTTACCAGCACCAAGCCCCGCGGCAGGCGAGCTGCTTCCTTACACACATCCGGCAGGCCCAGCTTGTCGATGTTGGGGATCTCAGAAGCCAGGGCCCGCATGGCGCAAGCATAGGTGCCGCGATCGCGGTAGACGTTCACGCGGAAGCGCCCGATCCCCCGCACCCCATAGGAGCAGTCCAATTCCCAGTTTTGCTCCAGCTGCTTGCGCTGGTTGTTGTTCAGCATGCTGAAGATCAACCGCTGCACCTCCTCTGCCGAGAGAGGCTCATGCTCTGTCGGCTCAAGGTGACCATTGATGCGGAAGTAGGGGGGCAAACCCGCCGAGATATGAATGTCGGAACCGCCCTTTTGGACGATTGCTTCCATAAGGTCTTCGATCATCAGTTGGGGCATAGGGTTGGGTTCTCCAAAGGCGAGTAGAACTGTCTATCAAAAGAGCCGCCGGCCAAAGCCATGTGAGAAAGGCAACTGTATAGGACTGTTATAGTCGGCACCCCAACATCGTCAAGTGCCAAGCCGACTTCCTAAAACTTCGGGGTCAGGCAATAGGGGCAGTCCATCCAGTCCACATGCAAGGCCGCGCCACAGTTGCGGCAGGTGCTGAGAGCCTTGGCACGGGCCTTCAGCTCGCTTTCCAGACCCTTGTCGGTGAGGGTCACCCGATCCACCTCCTCCAGCGTGGTGAGGCCCTGCTTCACCAGCATCAAACTGTAGGCCAGCAGGGTTTTCATGCCACTTTCCACCGCCGCTTCTTTGATCACCTCCGTGGGGGCCTCTTTGTTGATCAAGTCCGCAAGGCGGTCGTTCATGCGCATGAACTCGTACACCCCTACCCGACCTTTGTAGCCCACGCCCCCACACTTCTCGCAGATGGGCTTGCCGGTGGCCTTGCGCTGCTCCACTTCTTTGGGGGAGAGCTTGTTGGCTTTGTAGAAGGTGAGCTGCTCGCCGTCGCCACTGAGGGTAAGGCCATAGCGGGCCAGCTCCTCCGGCGTGGGGTGGTAGGGGATCCGACATTCGGTACACACCCGGCGCATCAAGCGCTGGGCCAACACCCCCAGCAACGAGCTGGAGATCATAAATGGCTCGATCCCCATCTCCGTCAGACGGGCAATGGCGCCAGGGGCATCGTTGGTGTGCAGCGTGGTCAACACCAAGTGGCCCGTGAGGGAGGCTTCGATGGCGGTTTTGGCCGTCTCGTGGTCGCGGGTTTCCCCCACCAGGATGACATCCGGGTCTTGCCGCAAGAAGGCCCGCAGGATCATGGCAAAGTCCATGCCCTTTTCTCGGATCACCTGCACCTGAGTGATCCCCGGCAGCGAGTATTCAATGGGATCCTCGGCGGTACTGATGTTGATGCCCGGGTCGTTCACCTCCGCCAGGGCCGAGTAGAGGGTGGTGGTTTTCCCGGATCCCGTTGGCCCAGTTACCAGGATTAGGCCAAAGGGTCGCCTGACAATCTCCTTGAAGCTTTCCAAGGTCTCTGGGTCGGTGATCAGCTTGTCCAGCCCCAGTTGGGTGGCGGAGTTGTCCAGGATCCGCAGCACGATCTTTTCCCCATAGCGGGAGGGCAGGGTGCTGACCCGAAAGTCCACCTTGCGCCCCTTGAAGACCCGCCGAATCCGCCCATCCTGGGGCATGCGCCGCTCGGCAATGTTCAAATTGGACATGATTTTGAAGCGAGCGGTGAGGGCAGGGACGATCTTCTTGGGAAAGTTTTCAAAAGCCTGCCGCAACACCCCATCTTTGCGGAAGCGGATGCGCAGGTATTCTTCTTGTGGCTCGATGTGGATGTCGGACGCCCCATCCTGCAGGGCCTTGACCAGGATCTGGTTGGACAGTTTAATAATCGGGGCATCATCTGCCGATTTGACCTGCTGCTCCAGGGATTCCTCGCCGGCCTCATCGGCAGCCACATCCTCAATAGCATCCAGAATAGCATCCAGATCGATTTCGGCAGTGTTGACCACCACCTCTTCTTCCTGTTGGGCAGCAGCCGCGTCGTTGATCCCCTTGATGGCCAGCAGCTCCGCCTGCGCATCCATGTAGCGGTTGATCAGGGTCTCGAAATCCCGCTGGGTGAAGACCCGCCGCTGCAGCTTCAGCCCCTGGATGCGGAAGCGCCGTTGAATGTCGTCCAGTGCCTGCAGGTTGTCTGGCTTGACCATCGCCACCGTCACCTGATTGTCTCGACGGCGAATGGGCAAGAACTTGTAGCGGTTGCAGATGTCGAGGGGCAAGATCGAGTCGATCAGCCCAATCATCTCGGAGATCTCCACCGGCTCCAGGTCGACATCCAGGGAGGGGATCCCGTAGATGATTTTCAGTTCAAAGAGCTGCTGCCGTTTGTAAGCCCGCTCCAGGTCAGGGGTGATCTCTTTGCCCACGATATCCTTGACCACCAGAGCCAGGGCCTTGCTGTTGCCCTCTCGATCCGCTTTGAGGGCGTTTTGGATGTCCTGGATCTGCTTATCGTCGGCAAAGCCCAGCTCCTTTAACTTGCGGCCAAAGGGGGTAATGCTGACGTTGGCGATGGCCAGAGCTTTGCTGGCAGCACCGGCACGGCGCGAGGTAAAAGGAGGGGGAGGAAGATCGTTCATGCTAGCGGGTCACCCACAATGCCTCTATTTCACTGCACTCGGCTGCTAAGGGTCAACGGTAAAGATACATAAGTCTGGACTGCCCAGAGGCCGCCAACCCTGGGCTTACTATGCCCCAACTCGGCTCAAATCTCGCATTCACATCCATCTCGTCCCCTAAGCCTCGCAGACCAACGCTTGCGACCGCTGGGTCAAGTAAAGGTTTTCGCTGTAATCGACAGGGCAGTCGATGAGGGTGGGCACCGGCTGCTCGAGGGCCTGCTTCAGGATGGGGATCAGCTCGGCAGCCTTTTCGACACGGTAGCCCTTGAGGCCCATGCTCTCCGCCAGCTTGACGAAGTCTGGATTGCCGAACTTGACGAAAGCAGCCTCGTTGTATTGATTGTGTTGCTTCCACTCGATCAGCCCATAGCCGCCATCGTTGAAGATGAGGGTGACAAAGGGGGTGCCCACCCTGAGGGCAGTTTCCAGCTCTTGGCAGTTCATCATGAACCCTCCATCTCCAGTTACGGCCACGATGCGCCGGTCGGGATGCACCAATTTGGCGGCCAAGGCCCCCGGAATGGCGATGCCCATGGCGGCAAAGCCGTTGGAGATGAGACAGGTGTTGGGTTTGTCACAGTGGTAGAGGCGGGCCATCCACATCTTGTGGGCGCCGACATCGGAGATGACGATGTCTTCGGGTTCCAGGACTTGGCGCAGGTCGTAGATCAGCTTCTGGGGTTTGATCGGGTAGCTCTGATCGTGGGCATAGCAGGTGTACTCGCGGACGATGTTCTGCCGCAGGCTGAGGCCATAGGGATCCGGCTTGCCCGTGCGATCGCAGCGGCGCAGGATCTCCATCAGGGAGTCGGAAATGTCTCCCACCACCTCTACTTGCGGGATGTAGCTGCTGTCGATTTCAGCCGGCAGGGCGGCGATGTGAACGATGGGGATGGTGCCGTCGGGGTTCCATTTCTTGGGAGAGTACTCGATGAGGTCGTAGCCGACGGCGATCAACAGATCGGTGCGGTCGAAACCACAACTGACCAGATCCCGCTGCTGTAGGCCAACGGCCCACAAGGACAAGGGGTGGGTGTAGGGGATCACTCCTTTGCCCATGAAGGTATTGGCGACGGGAATATTCAGGCGGGTGGCAAATTCCGTGAGGGCGCTGCTGGCTTGGGCGCGAATGGCCCCATTGCCGGCTAAAATCAAGGGGTTGCGGGCGCGGGAGATCAGGGACGCCGCTTCGTTCAGGCTTTGATAGGAGGCGTAGGTTTTGTCCAGGCGATCTCTCCTCAAGGGAGTGCCGCTGGCTTCCATGGCGGCGATGTTTTCCGGCAAGTCGATGTGGACGGCCCCGGGCTTCTCGGTTTGGGCCAATTTGAAAGCCTTGCGCACGATCTCCGGGGTGATGCTGGGGCGCACGATCTGGGCATTCCACTTGGTGACGGGGGCAAACATGGCCACCAAATCCAGGTATTGATGGGATTCGATGTGCATGCGGTCGGTGCCGACTTGGCCGGTGATGGCCACCAGGGGTGCTCCATCCAGGTTGGCATCGGCAACTCCGGTCATCAGGTTGGTGGCGCCCGGCCCCAAGGTGGAGAGACACACCCCCGCTCTGCCCGTCAGCCGGCCATAGACATCGGCCATGAAGGCGGCCCCCTGTTCGTGGCGGGTGGTGATAAAGCGAATTGAGGAGCGGCGCAGGGCTTGCAGGACTTCCAGGTTTTCTTCGCCAGGAACGCCGAAGATGTACTGCACCCCCTCATTTTCCAGGCAGCGAACCAGCAGTTCGGCGGTATTCATGGTGGCAAGGGTATGGGGAACGGTGGATCTGGATCCCACCATAGACGGCGGACGGGGCAAGGGATAACTTGTTTTCTGGGCTTGGGGACGGGGGCAGGCTGGGCTGGGAACCAAGCTAAGCTCAAAGGGGCGGCCCAGGCCCAATTGCCCCTCCAAGCTTCCTCTTCTGGAGATGCCCATGCGGCTCTACGTCGAACCTTTCACCGTTCACAAGCGCTACGCCTTGACCATCAGCCGAGGTACCCACAGCGAGACAACCTTGGCTTGGGTGCGAATTGAGGAGGAGGGAGTTGAAGGGTGGGGAGAGGCTTGCCCTTTTTCGGTGAGCGACGATTGCCAGCAGTCTCTGGACGACATCCTGATGGGCTTGGACGTGGCCAAAGGGATCCTGCGCCGCCATTCCCCCTGGGAGCGACAGCCAATCGAGGCAGAACTGCTGCGGGCCGGGATCCCTTCGGCAGCGCGGGCAGCGGTGGATATGGCCCTGCACGATTGGATGGGCAAACGGCTGGGGAGGCCCCTGTGGCAGTTGTGGGGGCTGGATCGCTCCCGCATTCCGCCCACGACGATGACGATCGGCATCTCCACCCCGCAGGCGGCCCGCCAGCGCGCCTTGGCCTGGATGGAACAGACCCAAGCGCGGGCTTTTAAGATCAAGCTGGGCAGCGGCTCAGGGCTGATGGCGGATCAGAACATGCTGATTGCCGTGCAGGAGGTGATCCCGCTGGGATCCCTGATTACAGTGGATGCCAACGGCGCTTGGACGGTGGAGCAAACCCTGAGCATGAGCAACTGGCTGGCGGGGCAAGGGGTGAGCTACCTGGAGCAGCCTTTGGAGAGGGGGCAGGAAGCGAAGCTGATCACCCTCTGGCACGAGTCGAAGCTGCCCATTTTTGTGGATGAGAGCTGTATGGACAGCCGCGATATCCCCCCTCTGGTGGATCGCGTCCACGGGATCAACATTAAGCTGATGAAGTGCGGAGGCCTCAGCGAAGCCTGGCGCATGATCCACACCGCCAAAGCCCACGGCCTACAGGTGATGTTGGGCTGCTACAGCAACACAGCTCTGGGGAATACGGCGGCAGCCCACTTGGCTCCCCTGGTGGATTACCTGGACTTGGATAGCCACCTCAACCTCATCGACGATCCCTTTGCCGGGGCCATCCTGCAGGACGGCTGCCTGCTCCCCACCGACCGACCGGGTTTGGGGGTAGAGCTGAGGGAGGAATGATGGGAAAGCCAGGATCCCTGTCCAGCGAAAGTCGCGTGGCCATCCTGCTCCACGGGGGATTGCTGGGGGAGCATGGGAAAACGGGGCTGGGGCTGCTGCGCTACGGCTCCTTCCCGGTGGTGGCGGTGATCGACCGGGAGCAGGCGGGGGGATCCCTGGCCCATCTGACCGGAATAGCCAAAGACATCCCCATCGTGGCCTCGGTGGAGGAGGCGCTGGCCTACCGGCCTGAAGTTCTGGTGATTGGGATTGCCCCTTCAGGGGGGCAGTTGCCGCCAGCCTGGCGGGAGGAGTTGGGCCTGGCCCTGCGAGCTGGCCTATCTCTGGTGAATGGGCTGCACACGCCTTTGGCCGAGGATCCCCAGTTTCGGCAGTGGTTGCAGCCGGGGGCCTGGATCTGGGATATTCGCCGCGAGCCCCCCAACCTGTCGGTGGGGAAAGCCCTGGCCCGCACCCTGCCCTGTAAACGGGTGTTGACGGTGGGCACCGACATGAGCGTGGGCAAAATGTCCACCAGCTTGGAGCTGCACCGGGCCAGCCTGAGACGGGGCCTGCGCTCCCGCTTTTTGGCCACCGGGCAAACTGGGATCCTGATCGGCGGCGAGGGGATCCCTTTGGATGCGGTGCGGGTGGACTATGCCAGTGGGGCGGTGGAGCAACTGATCATGCGCTATGGCTCTGACCACGACATTCTGCACCTGGAAGGCCAGGGATCCCTGCTCAACCCCGCCTCTACGGCCACCTTGCCTCTGTTGCGTGGATCCCAGCCCACCCACCTTATCCTGGTACACCGCGCCGGCCAAACCTACATCAAGGGGATGGACTACGTGCCCATCCCACCCTTGTCCAAAGTGATCGAGCTGTATGAGCAGGTGGCAGCGGCTGCCGGGGCCTTTGCCCCCGCGCCCGTGGTGGGGGTTGCCCTCAATACCTTCGGCTGGGAGGAAGAAGCAGCCCTAGAGCAGATCCGCCGGGTGGAAGCCGAGACCGGACGGCCCTGTACGGATGTGGTGCGTTTTGGGGCGGATCCCTTGTTGGAGGCAATTCTGGCGGCAGGATAACTCAGTTTGCAGACAGCGGATCCACTCCCATTGTCCATCTGGGAAAAACTCATCATCTTCAACAGGTGAGCGATTCAGATGGTTCCCGGTGCCGTTGTCTTCTCTGAGATGCGATCTCTTCAGCCAGGTATTCTCGATCCAAGTCGCTCCCATTAGCCGGGGGCCAGGAACTGGGCTTGCTCCGTGTTCAGAGAAGAGCATGACTCTAGTCAATAATAA
>NZ_JANSHV010000024.1:0-20300 GCF_047461775.1 Synechococcus sp. R6-5 | reverse complement strand
CCGCCCTGTACTGCGAAGCAGTCAGGGTTGGGTAGTTTACAACATCCAAAAAGCGTTATCGGGTTTACAGTGAGTGTGAATAACCCAACAAGCGTGAGGCTGAACCGATGACACTGGCTCAGGAGGCAACTGCCCAAGTCCCCGCCTTTTGCGAAGGGATCCAGTACTTCGGGGATCCCTGGCCGGAATTTGACCGCCTGGGCCAGGCCCCTGCAGTGGATGCCGGCACCGGGAAGCTGAGGGATCCCGGCAGTCGTATGGCCGCCTACCAAACCTTGCTCTATGCCGATGCCTTGCGCTACCTCACCCTGCAAATGACCGCCAGCAAAGCCTCAGGCCACCCAGGGGGATTTGCCAGCCAAGCAGAAGCCTATGCAGCTCTGGTGTACCTGGGCCAGAAGAACATCCCCACCGAAGTTGGGCACCACGCGCCGGGCTTTTACGCGGCCATGTTTTTGGATGGATCCCTGGCCGAGATGGGCATCCACACCGTCGCCGACCTGCGGGCCCGTTTTCGAGAACGGGAAGGGCTGTTGGGTCACCTCTCTGGCTACATTCCCGGACTGCTGGCGCCGGCTGGGCCGCTGGGGCAGGGGCAGCACTTTGCCATGGCGGGGGCATTACTCTACCCGGATCGCCTCTTCCCGGTCACGATTGGGGATGGCGGCCTGGGAGAGCCCTATGTGATGAGCTCCATGATTCACTTCCACACGGCTTTCCCGCAGCGCACCAACTTCCTGCCGGTGCTGGTCTGGAACGGCTATAGCCAAGAGCACCACAGCATGATCTCGACCTTCACCAACGCTCAGATGGTCGAGTACTGGCGGGGTAATGGCTTTGAGGAAGTGGTGCTAGTCGACGCCAAAGACTTCGACGATGCCCAGCAGCCCGGCCCCTATGTCGATAGCACTCAGTTTTCCCTAGAAGCCCGCCTTGCCTTTGCCCAGAGGGTGCTAACCGAAATGGAGCGAGCCATCCAATCAGCCCTGAGCGGACAATTAACGGTTTTCATCCTCAAGCAACTGAAGGGGGCTGGGGTACATGCCAAGGGATCCAAGTCCCACAACCTCTACGGCCACCACACTCTGGATCACCCGGACATTGTGGCGGCTCTGCGGGCGCGGGCCTTACATCCGGCAGCTTGGGCCCTGGTGCGACAAAACTGCCAACGGGCAGCCGGGGGGCCAGCCGCCAAGGTGGCGGTTACAGAGTTCGTTCGGCCTTTGCCGCCTTTGGGATCCCTGAACCTAACGGAGTTTCCCCTAGGGGACAAGCAGGTTTCCACCACAGCCATCGGATCCCTCGTGGTGCAGGTGGGGCAGAAAGATCCCGACTTTTTGGTGGCCAATGCCGACGGCAACGAAGCTTCCGGCATCGCCAATGTGAACCAAGGTCTCAAGGTGATTCACCCCACGGTGGATCCCTTATACAACCAACAGCCCCAAGGACAAGTCTACGAGCCCCTGAGCGAAGATGCCTGCGCGGGGCTAACGGCGGGCCTGGCGCTCTTCGGCGGGCGCTCCCTGTGGTGCTCCTACGAGTCCTTTGCCGTCAACGGCCTACCCATCTGGCAGACAGTAACCCAAGCCATGGCAGAGCTACGCCGACCCACCCCCTCGGCCATTGCCCTCTTCACTGCCGGCGCTCTGGAACAGGGGCGTAACGGCTGGACCCACCAACGCCCGGAAATTGAGGCCTACCTGGCAGCCATGATGCGCAACGGCAACATCTTTCCCCTCTTCCCGCCGGATGCCAACTGTGCCCAAGCTGCCTACGAATGGGCCCTATCCACCTGCAACAAAGGGATCCCTATCATCGCCAGCAAAACCCCCCTGCCCATCCGCACCACCCTAGAACAAGCTCGCCAAGCAGTAGAGCAGGGCTGCATCGTCCTTCAGGAGTTTCCCGGATCCCGCACCGTGGTCTTTGCCGTGGTGGGGGATATGATTCTCCTGCCCGTGTTCGAGGCGGCTGAGCAGCTCCAAGCCCAAGGGATCGGCTGCAAAATCGTCTCGGTGATTAACCCCCGCCGTCTGTATCGCCCCGGCGACGTGGCTTGGTCCACCTGTGCTCAGCCAGATGGGGAATTCATGTCCGACCAAGAATTTGCCGCTTGGTTTGCCGGTGAGGCCCTCATTGGGGTAACAGGCGGATCTAGCCTGATGCTCGAACCCTTGATGTTGCGCTATGCCGGCCCGCGGGATTTCTTCGCTTGGAAACGCGGGGAAACCACCGCCACCCCCGCCGAATTGATGGACTACAACGGCCTGACAGCTCAGGCACTGTCAGAACGAGCCAAGCAACTGCTATGCTGAGGGCAAGCTTTTAGCTTGGTTAGCATTGTCCACCTTATTTTTTCCTATGACTGCGGCTAGATATCTCCGAGAGAAGCTTGAGAGGATGTCTCCCACCGAGAGGGTAGAGCGAGTTGTTGTCCAACACTTTGCTTCTCCTCTCCTGCAGGCGCTTGGCTTTGACGACTCGGAAATTAGAGAAGAATTCGAGACAGGTTGCGGCCAGGTCGATCTCGCAGCAAGAAAGAACGGAGATCCTGAAGATACTTTCTTTAGATCCCCGAAGAATCCCTACTTGCTTTTGGAGGCAAAATCTAGAGCAGTTAATCTCAGAGAAGGATCTTGCTATAGAGATGTAGTTTGTCAGATAGAAAGTTACTTGCTTGCCAAGAACTGCAAATCTGCAAAATGGGGAATTATCACCAATGCAAATAACATCCAGCTTTGGAGGAAGCACGGAAAAGTCGTTCACCCCGCTACAGCAAACCTTGATATTAGCTCAGATAACATTGAGAGCATAGTGCGTAACTTGCGAGACAAGATAGAAAACTATGAGCGCGCTCTGACTGTATGCGTGTATAACAATAAAGGGGGCGTAGGCAAAACAACGACGATCATTAACCTTGCGGCAACACTAGCAACCAAGAAAAAAAAGGTCTTAGTTGTTGACTTTGATTCTCAGGGTGATCTGACAAGAAGTTTGGAAGCCACTCCTGGAAAAATTACACTGACGCAATGTTTAAAGGATCCCAAAATAGACGTCCATGCCATTGTCCAAACATATAAACTCAAGGGATTTTCCATCTTCGACATTATCCCAAGAGACCCTGAACTAGAGACGTTGACTGATAGCCGGGCAGTAGCATATATCCCAAAGGGAACTCGGCGCCTTCGAGATCTGATTGCTCCTCTTCGCAATGAGTATGACTACATCCTAATCGACTGCCCAACTCAATGGCTTTACTTCAGCCAAAGTGGTGTTTTTGCTGCCGATGTTATTTTGATACCTACCCGCCCCGACGATCTGTCTTCCCTGAATAATGCTGCTAGAGTAATCACCAGCTTTGTTCCAGAAACTGCTAAGTCACGACAGGATGGCGGCCCCAGGACTTTGCCTATCTTTTTCAATGGCGTCTCTTCGAGAAGTGAATACACTATTAGACTAGCTCACGAAGAGATACAGAAGCTTATCAACCAGGAGAAAAGTGTAGATCTACTTCCATATTTCTGGCCACATTTTAAGAGAGGTAATGAAAACAAAAGCATTTTTAGGATACCTGACTATGCAGTGATATCCTCTGCAAAGTTTGAACGAAGGCCTGCCGTCTTTAGCGACAGGAGAGTTTTAGAATACTACCAGAGTCTTGCCCGTGAGTACTTTATCGATGAGTGAGTTTTCAGATCTAGGTAGGTTGGTTAACTTACCCCTTGAGAGCATTACGCCCGCCGATGGGTTTTCTGCTCCCTCCTTCCTTGTTGCCGCAGCCGCAGATCAGCTAAGGGCGACAGGAGGACACAACTGGGTTCCTCTGCTGGTGGTCGAGGCTGGCGACTATCAGTACAAGGCCATTGGTAACCATTTTGTCTATGCAGTTGCTCAAGAAGCGGGACTGGAAAGGCTATGGTGTATCGTTGTCGATCCTGATCCAGAGCAGGTTAAGCAGGCCCAGATTCTCGCCAAAGAAATTGTTCCGAAGGTAAATTTGACCAATACATCGAGAGAGACTATCTTGGCTGCGCTAAGATACCTAGCCGAGCGACCCAGCAGTCCCCTCAAGGGAGTCGATGTAACCATTGCAGCTGCCCGGATTGCAGAGGCGGATAGAAGTTGGTGGCAGGACTTAACCCCTATAACCAAGCTTGGGTGCAAAATTACGCGAGGCAAAAAACTGGATGCCCTATCGGAAGTATTTTTCGTAACTCCTACAGCGTTGCCCCCTACTCTGAAGAAATCATCCAAGAGATCTGCGGCATCCGCTGGCGCGAAGAAAGCGACCTCAACTCGCTCGCGGAAAAAAACAGAGGGAGAGAGCTGAAAGGGATCCCTTCAAAAACATATTCTCCTCTCCACATCACCGAGGCCCGACTCCGCTTGCTGTGGGATGCCTGCCTCAAGCCTCCCTTTGAATGGCTACTGCCA
Source organism: Synechococcus sp. R6-5 (assembly GCF_047461775.1). NCBI lineage: Bacteria > Bacillati > Cyanobacteriota > Cyanophyceae > Synechococcales > Synechococcaceae > Synechococcus > Synechococcus sp. R6-5. The sequence goes on along the minus strand of NZ_JANSHV010000024.1, from coordinate 15,866 downwards.
CCCAAACAGCCTTGGCCGCTCTCAACAACAGCCTCCATGGCAGGTATGCTCTGCTTACCTAGGACGACCGGATCCATCTGGAGCTCATGCACAGGATGATCACCAGCATCTTGGAGATCGACCTGACCCAAACCGTCCGGTATTATCTTGACCACAGGGATCCCCCCCTTATCGCCTGGATCCTGGGCCGTGATCAAGCGCTCCAGACCTGTTGAAACCTCATATTGTTCAGGGTCAGGCCCCATTGGGATCCAACGCTGCCACAGATCCGAGGCTTTGTAGCTACAGAGTTTGAGGACTCGATAAACTTATGAGGTCGAAGCTCAACGGCTGTAACCGGTAGGATTGACTTATCTTTGGCCGGTGTCCTGTTAGGAATGGATCATGGCGCTTTACGACTGCGACTTTTATGCCTGGACGCAAGAGCAAGCCGCACTGCTGAGATCGGGGCAATGGGATCAATTGGATATTCCCAACTTGGTGGAGGAAATTGAGGCTTTGGGCAGGCAAGAACGCCGCGAACTGGTGAATCGACTAGGGATCCTGGTGGGCCATCTGCTAAAGTGGCAGTTTCAGCCTCAACAACGAAGCAAAAGTTGGACAGCCACAATCATCGAACAGCGGCAAGAGGTGCAGGAGTTAATTGCGGATAATCCCAGCCTTAAGTCTTATCTGGTTGAAGCAATGAATAAAGCTTATCAAAAGAGCGTCCTGCTGGTGGTTAAAGAAACGCCCCTATCTCTGGACGATCTGCCTGCCCACTGTCCCTACACATTGGATCAGGTGATGGATCCCGACTTTTACCCCGAGCAGGAGAGCCCCCAGTGAGGATCTCGTCTTTCCCTCATGGCGTATCTCCCTCTTTCAGTTGGGCGTTTTCATAGTTAACATTCCACCTAGGCAAATGACAATTTCGCTGTGGCCAATTGACAGTCTGAGCTGATGCGGTTGTCAGATGCTCTCTTCAAAATAATCACTATCAATCTTCTTTACCGGATACAATGAAACTGTAGATACGCCAACGTCGTGCTCAATCATTAGATTTGTTAGTTGTTCGCCGTCAATCAAAACAATCTTACTGCCGATCTGCGAAACGTAGCTGCTAGCGTCTTCAGTAAACCTGGAGGTAGTGATAAAAATACCCTTGTTTGCTCTTTGAGCCTGTAAAGCACCCACAAACTGCATGACATCAGGACGACCTACCGGATTGCTATCCCAACGCTTTGCCTGAATATACACAACATCAAGACCGAGTTTGTCCTCTTTTATGATCCCATCAATTCCACCGTCACCACTTCTACCAATTGCTTTGCCTGCATCTGCTCGTGAACCTCCATAGCCCATTTTAACCAGCAGCTCCACAACAACCTTTTCGAAGAAGGCGGGCGATACTTTCTTTAGCTTGGCAAGCAATTCGTCAGCCAGTTTGTCACGGAGACTTTCATATGCAGCTTCTAACTGCTCTAATGGTGTCGCTGCCGAAGTCTCTGATAAAGCTTTTTGTTTGCTTGCCTTGTTGCTGCTTCTTGTGTCTTTGGGCCCCTCAAATTCTCGGAATTCAGGATATTGCCTGAGTAACTCTACATTGATGGTTTTGGGCTGTTTTTCAAGAAGATCTCTTCCGCGGTCAGTAATTTGGTAGAATCCTCTGCGCGTTGTTTCCAGCAGCCCTGCCTTTTTCATATAAGTTGCAGCCCAGCCGACGCGATTGACAAAGGTTGGCTGTACACCGCTCGGCAGCATCTCCCTGAGATCGTCCTCTGTGAGGCCCAGTTCCTTTGCCAGAACTTCAACAGCTTCGCTGGTTGATATTTCGGTTTCTTTACGTGCTGCAAACTGGAGAAGTGGCAACATCAAGCTCTGATAATCGGGAACGGCCATTTGTAGAACCGATGTGAAGACAGGGATCCCAAACCGAAGTAGGTTCCACCCATAACTTTACGCCAACCCTCTGCTGCAAGCCAGTTAGGGTATCCGCCAGGCCGGGAAGCCTCTGAAAAAAGTTTGACGTGGATGGCTCAGGCGTGATTTGAACACGCGACCAAGGGCTTATGAGTCCCCTGCTCTACCGCTGAGCTACTGAGCCAGGACAGCGCTTAACTAGAATAGCACTCTTGGGCCGGAACTGCGCCTCAGAAAATCCCCTCAGCCCCCTCTCGGGAAGAAGCCCCAGACAAGGCAATGCCTATCGGCAGGCCAGGGCAGCTTCGTAAACCCGTCGGTTGGCCGCGAGAGACTTCTCCAAATCCACCAGTGGGCGAGGGTAGTCCACCCCCAATCGGACTCCAAATTGCTTCTGCTCGGCAGCAGTGAGGCGATAGGGCTCGTGGATTTTATCCCCCGGGATCCCGGCCAATTCCGGCAACCAGTGGCGCAGATAGTCTCCTTTGGGATCGTACTCGCGAGATTGTTTGGGGATGTGGAAGTAGCGGAAGCCGCGGGCATCGTTCCCTACGCCGGCGGTGTAGTTCCAATTGCCGTAGTTGCTGGCCACGTCGTAGTCGATGAGCAGCGACTCAAACCACTCAGCGCCCATGCGCCAGTCGATGCCCAGGTTCTTGGTCAAAAAGCTGGCCACATTCTGCCGTCCCCGGTTGGACATAAATCCGGTAGCCGCCAGCTCCCGCATGTTGGCATCCACCAAGGGGTAGCCCGTCTCACCCCGACACCAAGCCTGAAAGCGCGGCCAATCCTGCTGCCAAGGGATAGGGATCCCTTGGATCCCAGAGGGACGGAACAGTTTAGCGCCGTGCTTGGCCAAGATAAACCGAAAATAATCCCGCCACAGCAGCTCAAACACCAGCCAGTAGGTGGACTCATTGCGCACCCGCTCCTGCTCATAACGCTTGACCTCGGCATAGACGGTGCGAGGGGAGATGCAGCCCAGGGCCAACCAAGCAGAAAGCCGGGAGCTATCGTCGGGATCCAACATGCCGTTGCGGGTTTCTTTGTAGATGCGCAGCCGATCCAGATCCCAAAAGTAGGTTTGCAGGCGGGCATGGGCAGCAGTGCTGCCGCCAAGGTAGGTGAAGCAGGCCCGTGGATCCCTAGCAGGTGAAGATAGCCCCAGCGAGGCCAGGGTGGGCAGAGGGCCGGGATCCAAACCCGATGGCAGGGGGGGGATCGCGGGAATGGGCAAGGGATCCCGGATGGGAGTGCTTTCCTCGACTTGCTTTCGAAAGCGGGTGAACAGCTCCGGCAGTTGGGAGAGGCAAAAGGGGAGATCTTCAGGGTGGTAGAGGGTGTGGCCCCAATCGACCTGCAACGGGATCCCCAGAGGCTGCAAAGCCCGCTCAACCGCTGCCGCCACCTCCTTCTCCTCGGTGCCCACCTCTTCATGGGCGTAGACCGCCTTGACTCCCCACTCCTGTGCCAAGGTGGGGATCACGTGTTCCGGCTGTCCCTGGCGGATCACCAAATCCGAGCCGCGCGACCGCAACTGCTGCCGCAAATCCGCCAAACTCTCCAGCAAAAACTGACCGCGGAAAGGGCCGGTTCTGGGGCGGAGCCCAAGGGAAGTCTCGCCGAACTGGCGGGGATCCAAGCAATACAAGGGGATCAAAGGGGATCCCTGTTGGCAGGCCCGCGTCAGCGGCTGGTGATCCAGCAGGCGCAAGTCGGTGCGAAACCACAGCAGGACGGTCATTCTGCAGCTACCCTACACGGATCCCGCGGACTCAGACTTGGACACCCGAACCCCAGCTGGACGCCCCAGCTCAGGGCTGGGAACAAAATGAGGCACATCGGCAGCCGGGATGTGAACAGGGGCCTTGGTGCGCGGATGATAGGTTTGCCGGGCGGGACGATGGCGCAGCGAGAACGTGCCAAAGCGAGCCAGCCGCACGGATCCCCCCTGGGCCAGGCATTGGCTAATGCTGTCCAGCATAGCCTCCAGAGCAGCAGCAGCCATTTCCACGGTCAGGCCATCTACCTGCGCGGCCATCTGGCGGGCCAGCAAACGGCGAGTCAAATGAGGAGGAGAAGCCACCAACCGACCCTCTAGACAACGGAACACAGACAGGGGCTTAGAGCACCTCCAGTTCACTCTCGAAAAACCAATGTCGAGAGCGATCGGGAAACTCCAGAATGTAGCCGACACCGCTGCCATCGACCACACGCCGTGCCAGCACCACAGCCTCTTTGCCCACCAGAGCGCTGAGGTTTTCTTGTCCGCGATCCTGGACAGAGCGAACTTTGACCTTATTTCCAACCTTGATCGCCATAAATCGCCATAAAACCGCGAAGAGACTTACCACTCAAGATGGTACGGCAAAAGTCCCCTTGCCGAGCTCCTGCCGCACCTCTGCTGGGGTTGACCCCGATGGGATTGCTAGAATGGGGTCAGAGTGCCGTGCCCCAGGGAAGACTGCCTCCGTGATTGCCCTTTCCCTCAAACCCGCCCACTGCTCCTGGAGCGTTATCAGCTTTCCCTCCACCCTCTACACTCAGCCTGTCCTCGATCTCTTGATCTCAAAAGTCCCTCCTGCCTGGAGAGCGGAAATACGTTTGGGCCTACAGGAAGCAATCATCAATGCCGTCCGCCACGGCAACGGCCTCGACCCCAACAAGAAGGTGATCATCGAGTACGCCAGCTCGGAGCCCTTTTACCAATGGCTGGTGCGAGATCAAGGGCCCGGCTTTTGTCCCCAAGAGAAGCTCCACCGATGCCAACATAACATCTTGGAAACCGAAGAGTCGGGCCGAGGAATGCTGCTGCTCACCCAAATCTTCGACTTTGTGGAGTGGAATGAAACAGGCAACCAGGTCTACCTGGCCAAATACATCCACGCCAACTGCCGGGATCCCTGGATAGTCTGACCCTCCCTCAATACCACTGCCAAAACAGCTTGCCCATTTGGGTAATCTGGCGACCCTGATCCGGATAGGGAGCCTCAGAAACGGTGAAGGCTGTGGTGGCAAAGGCAAAGCGCGTGGATGCCCAGCGGGATCCCTTAGCGCTCCGCGCCGCTGACGCGACCGGGTCGGGCAGCTCGCTTTCCAAGAGCAACCCCAGGGATCCATAGCCATAGCCCAAATTGCGGTGGGGCAGGGAAGCCACCAACTTGCGCCAGGCGCGATTTGCACTCAAGGGGGGATCCGCGAGGGCCGTCTCCAGAGCCCCCAAAGAAGAGGCCAGGTAGGAATAGCCTTTGCGATCGGCATGATACACCTGTGCCGGCAGCGGGATCCCTGGCAGCGTTAGCGCTCCGCGCCGCTGACGCGACTGGGGGAGAGCCTCTGCCGCCTGCAATGACGCGGATCCTCCTTTCCCACTGACTTCCAGCGGCTCGCCTGCCAACACAGGGATCTCCGGTCGATGGATAGAGCGGTAAGGACTCCGTCCCGCTGTCGCCACCGGCGGGGGTTCTGACGGCAAGGACTCCGTCTCCCCCGCAGGAGTGGTCGGTTGGGCCCAGGCAGTGGCGGTGCCGCGCTTCGTTGCCAGAGAGATTACCTGCCAGCCTTGGGCGCGTGCCCGCTCATCCAAGTCGAAATAAGGACTCCGTCCCGCTGTCGCGACCGACTCATCCGGCAGCTTACCGACCCACAGCCAGGCTGGATCCCCGTCGCCGGGCAAAAGGGCAAAGGCAAACTCTCCCCGTTCCGGCAACAGACGCTGCCAGTCCAGCGCCACCTGAGATTGCAAGCGCTGCAGCCACTGGCCGGGATCCACCCGCAATCCCAGGGGATTTAGGGGCTGGATCTGCCCCAGGCTCTGCCAAACTGAGGCCAGATTCTCTCCGGAAATCAGCGCCAAGGTTTTATCCGGCAGATGTTGAAGGATCTGCGGGCGAAAGGCTTCTGCTGTCGGCAAGGAGAAGCCAGCGGGCGCATGCCAGAGGGCAGCACTTTCGGCCACCAAGCCGCGGAAGTTTACCCCCAACCCCAGCCCTACCGCCTGCAACGTCAGCCCATCTGAAGAAACCGCCTCTGGATTTTGCCAGAAGGCCCAACCCACATGCGCCTCCCGCAAGGGCTGGATGACCTGCTGAAACAGAGGCTGAGCCACCAGAGACAACTGCGGCAACTGCCAAGCATCGATTGCAGCCCGAATGGCAGCAGACTGCTCCGCCAACAACACGTATTGCTCGCCGAAAACGGCTGCCGAGAACCCCTGCAGGCCCGGAATCGGGCTAGACACCACCTGAATGCCCTTGTAAGTGTCTACCTGCACCGGCCTCCCGGCCAAGCTCTGCCGTTCCCACAACAGGTTCAGCTCAAATTGAGAGACTGCCGCATCCCGCGTTTCTAGGGCAACCAAGGTGCCCCACTCCGGCAAACTGGCCAAGAGGGTGCTCCTCCCCAGCCAGGGCCGCACCTCCCGCTCAAAATCAAGGGATCCCCCGGCCAGCATGGATCCCAGCCAGCCTGGACCTTCAGGGGAGAAAAACTTTTGCCACTGCTGACGGGCAGCGCGTCGCTGGGGGGCAGGAGTTGCCGCTTGCCAAAACGCTTGCACCTCGTCCAGGGGAACAGCCAACACCAGCAGCGCTTGTGCGGAGCGAGGGGCCAAACCCACAATTGGCGGCAGCTCCGGGTGGGCCAGCAACAAAGCCACCGGACTGCGGGTGAGCAGCCATACGACAACCCACACCATCAGGGCGGCCAGAAGACCCAACCCGATTAGGATCCCGCGCAAGAGTTGCCGTCGTCCCATATCTCAATCTCTGCACCGAGGGAGACATGGCGCGGACACCCCGGCCCTACTGCTCTGCACTGCTGGCATGAACAGGCCCAGGAAGAAGAGCTGCCCTCAGTCCTGCATGATAAAACCTTACCATGGAACAGAGGCTCATCCTGGTGCGCAAGCTGGAGCCCACTGCTGAGCAGGCGGTCAAGCTTAGAGGCACCCCACAAGCCTTTGTGATCCGCACCACCATTCCAAACCAACGTGCAGATCAGCCCTGCCTTGACCAGCCCGGCAGCTATCTAGGCCCATCCGAAAGTCAAACCCATGTCAGAGTTTCAACTGGTTTCTCCCTATCAACCCACCGGAGATCAACCTAAGGCAATTGCCGGTTTGGTGAAGTCAATTTCAGAAGGCCATCGTTTCCAAACCTTGCTGGGAGCAACCGGAACCGGCAAAACATTTACCATCGCCCACACCATCCAGCAAATCGGCAGGCCCACCTTGGTGATGGCCCACAATAAGACTTTGGCAGCACAACTGTGCAATGAGCTGCGGGAGCTTTTTCCTCACAATGCCGTTGAATACTTCATCAGCTATTACGACTACTATCAACCGGAAGCCTATGTTCCCAGCACCGATACATACATTGCCAAATCTTCTTCCATCAACGATGAAATCGATATGCTGCGGCACTCGGCTACCCGCTCTTTGTTTGAACGGCGGGATGTGATTGTGGTGGCCTCGGTGAGCTGCATCTATGGTCTGGGCATGCCAGAGGAGTACCTGAAGGCTTCCATCCCCTTCAAAGTCGGCCAGGAGATCAACCAACGGGATGTCTTGCGGGCTCTGGCCAGCATCCAGTACGAGCGCAACGATTTAGAGCTGGTGCGAGGGCGATTTCGCCTCAAAGGAGATGTGCTGGAAATTGTGCCGGCGTATGAGGATCGGGTAATTCGCATCGAATTTTTTGGGGATGAGATCGAGGCCATTCGCTTAATCGACCCGGTTACAGGCGAGATTTTGAACAGCCTCAGCGCCCTCAGAGTTTATCCTGCTCGGCACTTTGTAACGCCGGAAGCACAATTGGAGCGGGCGATCCTCAATATCGAGCAAGAACTGGAAGAGCAACTGGCCTTCTTTCGCAAAGAAGGCAAGCTCCTGGAAGCCCAACGCCTAGAGCAGCGCACCCGCTACGACCTAGAAATGCTGCGGGAGGTGGGCTATTGCAATGGGATCGAAAACTACTCCAGACATTTAACAGGGCGCAAAGCAGGAGAGCCCCCCGCCTGCTTGGTGGATTATTTCAAGGCCAACGATTGGCTGCTGGTGGTGGATGAATCCCACGTGACCGTGCCCCAAATTCGCGGCATGTACAATGGCGACCGTGCCCGCAAGCAGGTGCTGGTGGATCACGGTTTTCGCCTGCCCAGCGCCCTCGACAATCGCCCCCTCAAAGCCGAAGAGTTTTGGGCCAAAGTTCATCAGTGCATCTTTGTTTCGGCTACTCCCGGCAACTGGGAACTAGAGCAGAGCGAGGCCCAATTTGAAACCCTGGTGGAAGATGGCAAGACCCTGAAGTTCTATGTGCCCGGCAGCGGTCGGGTTATCGAACAGGTGATTCGGCCCACTGGGGTGGTGGATCCCGAGGTGCATGTGCGCCCTACGGCTGGGCAAGTGGACGATTTGCTGGGAGAAATTTATTTGCGATTGGAGCGCTCTCAGCAGGGGCCTGCCGAACGGGTGATCGTGACCACCCTCACCAAACGGATGGCAGAAGATCTCACAGAATATCTCCAGGAGCGAGGGATCCGAGTTCGCTATTTGCATTCCGAGATCACCTCGATTGAGCGAATTGAAATCTTACAAGATTTTCGAGAAGGGGCCTTTGACGTGTTGGTGGGGGTCAACTTGCTGCGGGAAGGGTTGGACTTGCCAGAAGTTTCTTTGGTGGCCATTTTGGATGCCGACAAAGAAGGGTTTTTGCGAGCAGAGCGCTCCCTGATTCAGATGATCGGGCGGGCAGCGCGGAATGTCCGTGGAACGGTGGTGATGTACGCCGACACCATGACCAGCAGCATGGCCCGGGCCATTGCCGAAACCCAGCGTCGCCGCGAAATTCAATTGCAATACAACCGCCAACACAACATCACGCCCAAGCCCATCGTCAAGAAAAACAGCAATGCCATCTTGTCTTTTTTGGCCATCTCCCGCAAACTTAACGACCCAGATTTGGAAAAAGCCTTTCAAGCTGCGCAAGAGATCCCTCTCTCCGAGATTCCGGAGCTGATCGGCCAACTGGAACTGAAGATGAAAGAGGCCGCCAAAAACCTAGAATTTGAGGAAGCCGCCGAGCTGCGAGATAGAATCAAAAAGCTGCGTCAACGCCTTCTGGGCCATTCTCAGGGCACCTAAAATCCTTGCTCAGATCGGCCAAAATTGAGGTCGGCTTGTGCCACCATGAGCTTGCGGGGCAGCACCAGGGATCCCCAATTGATCGATAGGCGTTCGTACCAAACCGGCCATGCAGGACTCCGTCCCATTTCGGCGAGCAGTTCTCTTGATTGGGCTGACGGTGGGGATAGGTCTCTGGCTTACCCCTGCCGTCGCCTCTGCCTCCTCAGGGATCCCCTTGGCTCAAGCCCTTGAATTTCGGGATCCCAACTTTTTCCTGGCCGATCCCCGACCCACACCGGCTGAAGCGCCAACTCCTGAGGGATCCCCTGCCCCAGCCCCCAGCCCAATCGGGATCCCTTTGACCGGCCAAGAGGGCACAGAAGTGCTGGTCGGGAACATACCGGTGTTCCGCCTGCAGACGGCAGACTACCCCAGCGATGTGCGGGCCGACAACGTTCGGGCAATCATCGAGCGCTTTCTCGAAGAAGGGCAGTTGCCACAGCCAGAGGTACGGGTAGCCCAGGATGCCAATGGGCAATACATCTTACGCCTGGGGGAAAGAGGCCGCTTTGAGGCCACCCAACGGTATTTGTTTACCGTCACCTATGCCGATGCTGCCGCGGAGCGCAGGGTGGCACCGGGTCAGGTGAACCTGAATGACGTGCGTCTGGTGGCTAACAGTTGGGCGCGGCGGTTGGAGCAAGCGATTGCCGATTACCGCGAAGATTTGCTGGCTCTGCAGCGGGCCCAGGATCCGCGCGTGCTGGTTCTGACCCTCCTGGCAGGGATCGCCACCCTGGTGGTGGGGTTCTTTCTCTGGCGGCTGTTCGACCGCAGCCTAACCCGCTTGCAACGCTGGTTGGAGCTTAAGGCCGGAGAGACCTGGGGCACCTGGATCGATGTGGGTGGGATGCTGCTGCGGGGCGTGGGGGCAATCCTCATCGCCGGCATCTCGCTGGATCGCGGTATCAGCTTCATCCCTGCCCTACGACCGTTTCAGCGCTCCTTTTACCTGGGCCTGGGTCGTGTGGTCGCCACGGCTCTGGGCGTTCTCACCCAGCCTCTGCCCAACTCCAGCGTTTCGATTGCCAGCTTGCTGGTCTTCCTCGTCCTCTCCATCTTGGTTTTCACCGGCGCCCACTACGTCAGTGTTGGCTTCAAGCAGCGCTTTTTGGCACGCCTGGGGCTGGATCTGGGCACCCAAGAGTCTTCGGCGGCCATCTTCAAGTACATCCTGACCCTGTTCGGCATCCTTCTGGTCTTGCCCTTCAGCGGCCTTAATCTGGGCTCCTTGGCGGTTATTGCCGGGGCGGTGGGTTTGGGGATCGGCTTTGGTTTGCAAAACCTCTCCAACAACTACATCAGCTACATTGCCATTTTGCTGGAGCGCCCCATCCAAATAGGGGATCTGGTGGAAGTGGACAACTTGCTCGGCACGGTGGAGCGCATTGGGCCACGGGCTACCGTCTTGCGCACCCTGGATCGCATCTTTGTGATCGTGCCCAACTCCCGCTTTACCGAATCAAAGGTGGTGAACTGGAGCTACCGGGATCCCCGCTGTCGCATTCACATTCCTGTGGGCGTGGCCTACGGCTCCGATACGGCCCTGGTCACCGAAGCTCTGCTCAGCGCAGCCAAAGAAAATGCTCGGGTGTTGAGCAGCCCTGCCCCCCAAGTCTGGCTCAAGTCCTTTGGCCCTTCTGCACTTAACTTTGAGCTGCTGGTGTGGATCAACCGTCCTCAAGATCAGTTTGTCTTGATCAGCGAGCTAAACTTCCTAATCGAGGCTGAGTTTCGGCGACGTGGGATCCGCATCCCCTTCCCGCAACAAGATATTCATATCCGCAGCCTAGAGGGATTTGCCCCCCTCAGTCAAAATGGCGGATCCCCTTCTTTGCCCGATACCGACTCCATTCACTCTGCCCTCAAAGAAGCGGCTCAATCGCCGGAAGACCAAAATGGTGTTTCCTAAGCTATTGCCTGCCATTGACACCCTATCGACACCATGTTGCAGCGGTTAGATGAGGTACTGGGAAGCTTTGGCAGCCATCCCCGTTGGGCTGAACTGAAGCAAATGCAAACCCTGCGGCAGCTTTGGCCCGAACTCGTCGGAGAGGCCGTAGCCGCCCAAACCTATCCTCTCAGCCTGCGCCGACAGGTGCTGCAGGTGGCCACCTCTACCCCGGCCTGGGCACAAAACTTAACCTTGCAACGTCAGCTCATTCTCAAGAAACTCAACAGCCGCATCCAACCTCCCCTCAGCGATATCCGCTTCAGCCCTGGTGCCTGGCACGAGGGATCCAGCCAAGCCACCCCCCACCCTGATGCGGAGCTGACCAGCAAGTTTTATGGCGCTCCCCGCCTAGCAGACCAAGATGGACAACGCCCTGGATACTGTCGCAGCCCCAATCCAAAACAGCCCACCTCCGACCCGAAAGTGGCTTTCGAGCGCTGGGCCAGGGTAGTGAAACAACAACAAACCCAGCAAAACCTGTTCCCCTGCCCCGCCTGCCGCTGTCCCACCCCTGCCGCCGAATTGGAGCGTTGGTTTGTCTGTGGGTTCTGCCATCGACAATCCTTGCGCCCGCCCAGCTAACTCAGGAAACTCGAATTACGGTTGCTTCAAATGGCAATCAAACGATTCGTCAGGTCGATCCCCAACTTCTTTCTTCCTCTGAGAGAGGTTGTGGATGGTTACGTCAGCGGCAAGGAGCGCTTGGGAAGCGTCTCAACCCAGTTTGAAATGCAACTGCGAACCCTTAATCGTTCATAGCCCGATAGGTGGCCACCGCAGACGGCGATACACGGTTTAGATAGCGAAAGATCCAATACTTAAAAAGCGTATCTAGGAAAACCGGAAAAGTAGCAATAAAGCCGTAGATAAAATCGCGGTTCTCCGGTACCCCCAAAGAGCAGCCAAATTACCCAGCAGCACCTCCCAACCGTGGGGTGAGTGATAACCGACAAACACATCGGTAAAAAGAATGATAATGAAAGCCTTGGCACTGTCGCTGAGGCCGTAGATCAGACGATCCAAAAAAGACTTGAGGACTTCGATTTCCTCACGCCCAATAAAGATAAGCCAGCCAAACACCAGCAGCGAAAGCAAATCAGCAAGGATATTCTTCAATCCTTCCGAGTTCCTACGGCTATATTTTTTCAGCAGTTCCTCTGCCTTCATGGACAGTTGCTCTTCTGATTCCAGATCCCACTCTGGGGGTTGATGGTGCAAAGCTCGCTCAAATTCTATTCTTTCCTTGAAAAACTCGAACTCTGACAGGGCTTTTTCTTGGAATTCGTGGCTTAGAGCCACAATGGCAGGCTCCCGTTGTTGGAAGTGATCCACCAATGGCCCAAACAGAAAGTTTTTCGAGAGGATCTGGGTGAGCAGAGGCAAAACGGCCAACAACAACAGAAAACGAATCGATACCAGTGTGCGAGTGCGAGCCTCCCGATACTCTTGGATCAGTTCCTCCTCGGCCTGGGAACTCAGCTCACGGCGGATTTGGCTGGCCGTGCGCAGAATGGAGCGGGGCAGAATCGCAGCTTTGGAAGCGACCGGGGCAGCGCCATTGCCGGAGCCTGCCTTGACAGAGACATTAGAAGAACTGGGTTCAGTTGAGGTAGGTTGTTCTGGCGGTTCGAGAGGCTCAGGTGAAGTGGAAATTGAAGCAGAGACAGGTTGGGATTTTCTGGTCGGGCGTTTGTATCGAGAAGTCACCTGATCGATAAACTGCAGTTTCTCCAAGATGGAAAGATCTCGTCTTTGGCGACCATTCTCAGGGTTTTCGCCGTTGCTTTCAGGAGCATCGACCTCAGCGGCATGGCGTTCTTGATCTTTATCTTGGGCAGAAACAGGGCCGCTGCCATTTTGCTCGGGATCCGGCAGGCGAGAAAAGGCGCTGCTGGCTCTGAACTCTGCCAAACGCAGATCGATCTGGCGCAGTTGCCGGCGCAGTTGAATTTGAAAGTAGCGGCTGACATTCTGGCCATGTTGCCCGTTGCTGCCGATGGATCCTCCCTGGAAGTATTGATCCTCGATGGCTTTAATGCGCAGGGCAGCCTCATAAGCTTGGTCAAGGGAGCGCAGGGGGGTATTCGAGATCCATTGGCCCAGCCTGCTCAATACGGATTCTCCCATTGCTCGTTCCCGTGGCACTCCCCATGGGGGCCGATCCACACATTACAGTGATCCGATTGACTAATTATTGTAACGAGTCCTGGGTGCCTAGGCGGGAATCCCAACGGTGGAGAAGTACTTGCAGAGACTGGCCCTGCCTCGACAGAAGTACAGACCGGCACCTTTGGGTCAGAGCAAACTTCAGTATCCCTTAAAGCGCTTGAGGGCAAAGCCACAGATCTGCAGCAGCCGCAGCCCCTCTCGCACATGGTGAATGTTGGAGCGACCATAGGTTCTGGGGAAATAGCGCACGGGGATATCCAGGATCTTCAGGGTGCGCTTGGCGGATCCCAGCAACAGGTCAAAATCTCCAAACGGGTCGAAATCCCCCCACTCTTGGCACAGCTTGGCAATCTGCTGGTAATCCTCCCGCCACAGGGCCTTGGTGCCACAGAGGGAATCTTTGATGCGGATGCCGAGAATGTAGGAGAGGAGAGCGGCAAAAAAACGATTGGCCCATTGGTTTAGCCGAGGCATTGCCTCTGGTTTCAGGGGATAGATAAGGCGACAACCATTGGCAAAATCACATCGCCCGGAAGCCACAGCCCGGAAAAACTTGGGCATGTCCTCTGCCTGTACGGTCAAATCGGCATCGAGGATGATCAACACATCCCCTGTAGCGGCGGCTAGCCCCTTGCGCACCGCATCCCCCTTGCCCTTGCCCTCCTGCCGTAGAGCCCGGATATTGCGGATCCCTTGGTATTCCGCCTGTACCCGCTGGATCTCGGCCCAAGTCCCGTCGCTGGAATGCCCCTCCACAAAAATGATCTCGGTGCGGGATCCCATCTCGGGCAAATGTTCCACGCAGCGGCGGATGTTGCCCGCTTCATTCCGAGCCGGAATCACCACGGTGCAGGAAGGCTGCTGCTCAGGGGGGGGATCCCAAGCCGGGTCGGGTTGCAGGCGAGCGATCGTATATTCCGTCAGGCAGAGGGCGTTGATCCCAGGCAGGGGGGCGATCACCCGGTTGATCACGGTGGAAAGGAGTGGGATCCGCCGCGGCAACAACAGCCGTTTGCCCTGCTGAATGACCTCGTATCCCGCCAGGTGCAGCAGATTGGCCACATCGGCTGCCGATAACCAGTTGGCTGCCGGCAGAGGCATCCGTTGCTTCAGAGCGGTTGCCAAGCCCAGAATCGGCTCCCAGAGCGGGTTGTGGTGGGAGAGGATCAGGCGGGTGCGTGGGGTACAGAAGCGGCGCAACTGCTGGAGAACCTGCTGGATGTCGGCCAGGTAGCCCAGGGTATTGACGAGCAAGATCACATCAAAAGGCTCCGCCAAGACGGGATCCCCTTTGTCCAGCGTGTGGGCATCTTGCACCCGGAAATGGAGATGGGGAAACTCTGCCTGAGCTTGGGCAACAATGTCCGCATCCCGGTCGATCCCCACCCCGAAGCTGGGCTGCAAGGCATTGAGCAGGGATCCCGTGCCGGAACCAATCTCCAAGATGCGCAAACCGGCAGGGACAAAAAAGCGATGCAGCCGCTCCAGATCCTCGTGGTAGTAGCGGTTTTTCTGCCGCCAGTAATACAAGGGGTGGGTCAATGCCGGCAAGGGAGCCCCAGGGTGTCGCTAGATTCAGCTTTTGATCATAAGGTGCTATGGATGCTCTGCTGGTCACCCAACCCGGCTGGGTTCTTGACAACAGGGGCGAAGCACTCCGGCAATTGTGTACCGCAGCCACATCTCAGCACCCGAGTCTCCCCCCACCCGGCGACCGCGGTACAGGGAAAAGCGAAGCATCGGCGGGCAGGTGCCGACGAGCAGGGATCTCAGCGACGACGCACTTTATCCCTTTGGCTGACAAAGATGATGGCGCCAAAGAGAGCCCCCAGCACAACTGCACCAGCCACCAAGCTCCAGAGGAAGTTAGCAAGTGAGGGAGTCATAAAAGCGTTTCCTCCTCGTGCAAATAACCATTGCCCAACGGCTTTTCGATTATACCGAGCCCTGTCACCCTTCCAAAGCCTGCCTTTGTCCCTGCCGGGCGCTGTCATTTGGTAGTTTGGTATTCCAGGGGCACCTCCTCTAGGGTTTGGCTCTTGCCGGCAAAGGGGTTATCCGGCGTTAAGAACAGCATACAGTGACATTCCTTTCGCTCCCGCATGGGTACACAGGGGCAATTCCAATAGCCTGCTTTTGCTTCTGCCTCTTTGTCTTCATAAAAACGACAGGGACACAGCGGGGCGCCCAATTGCTCTTTGTGCAGAGCCAAGCCTTCGATCACCGCCGTCGTAATTGATGGATCCGAGCAGAAAAAGGTCTCGGAGCGTTTGGCGTAGGTTTCTGCGAAATGCCGCATCAACTCAAAGCTCTTCTGTGAGGACTTTTTGTAACCACGACTTTCCATGACGATTCCCAAAAGTGGAACTAACCGGCTGTTGCTAGCAATGGGGTTCACAGCTTTTTCCGACGACGCCTCCCGAAGCCAGTACAGACGTGTAGGGGGCCGGGATTCTATTAACTCCACAGATAACTCCACAGACCTCCCACAACGTCGAGAAAAGCTGTATCTCGCTCTTCGTTGTACAGCAGACCTCTAGGCAGGACAAAAGATTATGCCCTTGCTGTTACACAAGGCAACATCTAGGGGCCGTAGCAAGAGCCAGCCTTGGCGTACTCTACAGAATACCTTGACATCCTCCCCGGCCTGAAGGCTGG
>NZ_JANSHV010000023.1:0-2263 GCF_047461775.1 Synechococcus sp. R6-5 | reverse complement strand
TAATTCCACTTCCCCGAAGGGAAGCGACCTGTAGGGCTGGGCTTTACCTCAAACTCAAGCAGCAGCACCACCTGACGGAAATACCGCTGTCGATATTCCGCCAGGAAATATGCAGCCCGAGGTCTGTCAAAATCAGCGGGTAGCTCCAGCGCTGCTATATCCAACGGTTGCCCCACCAGAGCGTACCCCAGAGATGCAAAGAGACCAGCCACCTCAGCAACCGATCGGATCCCTCGAATGTCTTCCACATCCAGTTGAGTAGCCATTGCCGCACTCCGGTGATCTGTGGCGGTAGTGTCGCGTATTTTGTGGGTTAAGCATGGAGGGCGGAATGGACCGAGAGGAGCTCAAGAGGTTGACCAAGGAGGAGATCAGCCGGCGCATCCGGGAAGGGGTCAAGGCCGTCATAGTGCTCCGCACCGCTTACGCGAACGAGCAGGTGTTGGAAGAAGAGATGACCGAGCACCTGGCTGCGGGTTACCGTGAGCGCACCCCAAGCCGCCGCGGGGAGCGGAACGGCTACTACACCCGGGACCTCATCACGCCGGCGGGCAGGATCGCCCAGCTCCGGGTACCCCGGGACCGGGAGGGGACTTTCCTGACCGAGGTCTTTGAGCGGTACAAGCGGATGACCGGGGAGGTGGAAGAAGCGGTGCTGGAGATGTACCTGCAAGGGGTCTCCACCCGCAAGGTAGCGGCCATCACGGAGGGCCTGTCCCGGGTGCGCATCGGTAAGGACGCGGTCTCCAGGGTAGCTCAGCGCCTGGAGGAGGAGCTCTCCGCCTGGCGGGGCCGGCCTTTGGAGCTGGCCTACCCCTACCTCTACCTGGCCGCGGCCTACTTCAAGGTGAACTGGGGCGGGCGGGTGGTGGACCTGGCCCTTCTGGTGGCGGTGGGGGTGAACGAAGAAGGCTACCGGGAAGTGCTGACGGTGGAGCCGGCGGGCGGGGAGAGGAAGGAGGCCTGGAGGAACCTGCTGAAGGGCCTGGTGGAGCGGGGGCTTCATGGGGTGAGGCTGGTCATTTCCGACGACCACCTTTCCATCCGCCAAGCGGTGATGGCGGAGCTTCCTGGGGCCAGCTGGCAGCGGTGCGTGGTGCACTTTATACTTTATACGGAACGTTTTAGCTCATGTGCCGCAGTCGGAGCGGGGTGTAGTGGCCGAGGAGCTCCAGGAGGTGTTTGTGGCGCGGCGGCGGGGCACGGCGGAATCTCTGGCCCAGGAGTTCGTTGAGCGTTACCGGGACCGGTTTAAGCGGGCGGTGGAGGTGTTTGCCCAGGGTCTGGGGGAGGCCCTGACCTACCTGGACTTTCCCGGGGTCCACCAGCGGCACATCAAGAGCACGAATGTGCTGGAGCGGCTTATCCGTGAGGTGAAGCGGCGGACCAGGGTGGTTGGGGTCTTCCCCGGCGAGGGGAGCCTGGTGAATCTGGCCACGGTGGTGATGCTGAGGGCCACGGAGGACTGGGCTTTCCGGCGTTACCTGGACATGGGCCCGCTTTGGGCCGTGGAAGAAAAACCCACAAAAATCGCGACTTGACCATGCATGTGGGATCCCCTCAGCGGATGAGGAACGGCAAGTAAACAGGGATCTGATCATTTACATCATTTACAAACTGCTTGTAGGTCTGCACCTGCCGGTTGATGATGGCCCAGCACAGTATCCCATGTGGGAAAGATAGGCGATGGGGATGTTGCGCTCTAGGCAACTCTGGATCAGTTGGGTTGTGACTTGGGCATGGCCAAAGATCAAAATCTGATCCATCAAAATCTGATCCAAGTGGGGCAATTGAGCCTGTTGAAGAACAGCTCCAGCCCGTTTGACAACCAGGCGTTCCTGGTCGAGGCTGAGGTAGCAATCCTGTTGGGACACATAGAGTGTTCTACCCATGAGGCCACTCCCAGAAGCCTAAAATTGAAGCTGAGGTGGGAACAAAACGGGGTCTTCTTCAAGTTAAAAGTCAGGCCCAAAAATGCTGTAAGGGAAGATGCGAATGGCGAAAAAGCAGAGCAGGGTTTCTGGTGTGGGATCCGTTCGTGACGGTGCGCTCCTGATGAAAGATCTGCAAACCCTGAGACACTACGGCATCCTTGGGGATCTGGTGTATCGTTGGGGCTACTATCTCGGCTCTAGCACCATGACCGAAGTGGAGTTCAACGCCGCCCTCAGCGAGGGGATCCCAAAGCCCAAGAGGTCTTTCAGGCCCAAAAGCCGCGGTTCGGTTGACGCAGACGAGCATGACTCTAGTCAATAATAAGCTC
>NZ_JANSHV010000022.1:0-7571 GCF_047461775.1 Synechococcus sp. R6-5 | reverse complement strand
CTTAAAACATCCGTTAAGTTTCGTCAACTACCTGCCTCAAAAATGAGGAGGGGATCCCTTTCTCTATCGGCTGCCCCTCGGCAGAAAGAGGGCTTCTAAGGCCTGGCCGAGAGTCGGTTCCATCACCACCCGGTCTTCGTAGGCAGCGATCACCCGGGTGAGCTGAGGCAAGCGGCCCTGTTCTGCTTCGATGTAAAGGGGCTGAACATAGAGCAAAGAAGTCTCGATAGGAATGACCAGCAGCGTGCCCAGGTTCACCCGCGACCCATGCTGGTTCCAGAGGGAAATTTGCTCGGAGATCAAGGGATCCTGATTGACCCGTGCTTCCACCTGTTCCGGGCCATAGATGAGCCGTTGCTTGGAAAACTCGTACACCAGGAGCTTGCCGTAGTTTTCCCCGTCGCAGCGGGCCGCTATCCAAGCCACCATGTTCTGCTTGTTAACAGGGGCATAGGGGGAGAGGAGGACGAACTCAGGAGTGTGGTTTGCAACCCCTTGGGGATCCCTCGGCAAGGTGAGAATGAGATACTGCGGCTGCATGGGAATGCGCCGTCGATTGCGGAACTGGCCGGGGATCTGCCATTGATCCTCGCGGTTGTAGAAGAGGCGGGGATCCGTCATGTGGTAGGTGGCAAACTGCTGCGCTTGCAGGCGGAAGAGGTCTTGGGGATAGCGGATGTGTTGCCGCAGCGGCTCCGGCATTGCCTCCAGAGGCTTGAAGAGGGTGGGGTAGATGCGGGCGTAGGCTTGGATGAGGGGATCCCGAGGGTCGGCAATGTACCAATCGATGCTGCCGTTGTAGGCGTCCATCACCGCCTTGACCGAGTTGCGGATGTAGTTGAAGGGAAAGCCGGGCAGGTGCTCCGAGTAGGGGTAGCGGCTGCTGGTGGTATAGGCATCGAAAAACCAGTAGAGCTTGCCGCCTTGAATGACCAGGTAGGGATCCCGGTCGTAGAGCAAAAAGGGCATCACCCGACGGATGCGCTCGCGGATTTGGCGGCGATAGAGAAAGCGGGTGGTAGAAGATAGCTCGCGGCTGAGAAGGATGCGCAGATCGCCAAAATGCCAGGCGTAGAGAAACCGCTGCCAGAGGTGGGGAATGGGCACGCCACCGCTGCCCTGATAGCTGCTGTACACATAGCGCTCTGCTGCAGGGTAGTCCAACTCCCGCGCCTCAGCGCCCACGAAAACATCGGTGGTGGTCAGCTCGCCATAGTAGAGGGCCGGCTGCTCCACCCGCAAGACGGAGGCCACCTCAGGGTAGCGGGGAGAAACCCGCGGCGGGATATCCGATAGGAAAAAATCCGGCAGGCCCTCAGGGGTCACCACATTCACCGGGCTGAGGGTGAGGCCATAGCCGTGGGTGTAGAAAAACCGCCGGTTAACCCAGGTTTGGGCGGCGGGGGGTACCTGGGCAAAGTCCAGCTCGCGGGCGGCATGCATGACTTGGCGCAATTCTCCCCCAATGCGGTAGCGATCCACATTCACATAGGGAAATTGGTAGTAGGGGCGGATTTCTTGCAGTTGGCGGTAGGTGGCCAATAGGGGATCCGCATCCCAGAGGCGCACGTTGCTCAGGGTGGATTGATTCTGCTGCAGGATCTCCCAGGTCAGGGATCCCCCTTCCGGGAAGGGTTGGACTTCGACATCGGCCAGGCCAAAGCCAGCACGGGTAAAACGGATGTTGTCCTCGATGTAGGGGCGCTCCAGCTCCAGCTCGTTGGGGGTGACCAAGAAGGTCTGCACCAGTTGGGGATAAAGTTGGGTGGTCAGCAGCCCAAACCCCAGGTAGGCTCCCCAGAGGATGGCCGGCGCCAGGAGAGAGCTGGCCCAGGAAGGGCACCAGGACTTGAGGAAAGGAAGGTTGAGGCGGATCCCTTGGCGGGCCAAAACCCAGAACCCCACTGCCGTCAAGCCCGCCACCCCGCTCATCAAGGTCGTGGCCGGCAGAGTTGCATGCACATCGGCAAAACCGGCCCCAAACACAACGCCGCGGGTGGAATAGAGCAGCTCGTAGCGATCCAGCCAATGGCCCCAAGCCCGAATGAGAAACAGGGATCCCCCCAGGATCAGCAAGTGCCGCTGGGCATAGAGAGAAAGGGCCAAGGTCAGCCGTTGCTCGGAAAGCCCCAGCTCCACCAAGTAGATGAGGACAACGGTAACCAAGGTGAGCAGCACCAGGTTGAAGCACCAATGCTGCACCGTCTCCCAGAAAGGCAGGCTGAAGAGAAAAAAACTGAGATCGCGGTTGAAAATGGGATCCGACTCCCCGACGGGCCCCTGGTTCAGCCAGAGCAACAGCGTGAACCAGTGATTGGAAAGAGACCAAGCAAAGAAAACACTCAAACCTGTGGCAATCGCCCAGGCCCCGGTCAAGGTTGCCCCCCGCCAGCAGGAGCAGATGTTGGATCCCGTCACCGCCAGGGCAAAGAGGAAAGCGCCCAGGCCCAGCCCCCAGCGGGCAATCACCCGCGTCCACAGCACCGGCAGAGCATGCAGCTCGGCAAACCAAGCCAGATCTACGTAGAAAGCCGCCAAGCCCGTGATGGCCAGGATCCCCAGCCCCACCCCCAGCAGCAGAAACAATCCTCGCCGCAACCTCTGCATCGCCTCAGGATCCTCGGCTCAAAGCTGTTCTTGGTCGCGTCAGCGGTGCAGTTTCCCTTCGCCCGAGCGTTGCGGAACAACACAGGGTGCCGTAGGCATAGCCCTGTTCTAGCTGTTGCACCGCCTGCACCAAGCCTGCCGGCCCGCCGTCCACCCGCACCACCGGGATCCCCACCTGGGCCTGCACCTCTTGCCAGGTCAGATCGTCCAAAAAGCGCTCCCCATCCTTAAGGGCAATCTGAGGTAGCAGCAGCCCATCGTAGGCCGCCAAGTTTTCAACCGATTTCAAGGCATTCAAGACATCTTGGCCCGTCAGCAGCCCGGTTACCGTCAGGGTTTGTCCCCAAAATTGGCTGGCAATAGGCAAAAGATCCAACTGCAGCCCGCGGATGCGGTTCATCTGCTCCACCACAGGCTGGAAGGCTTGCTCTACGGCATTGCCCACCACCCACAGAACCTTGAGGGGAGAAGGGAGCTCAGGCGGCAGTTTGAGCTGCTCGAACTGGCTGAGGAAAAGCCGCAGGGAGCCTACCCCGTTCCCCAGCTGCGGGTAATCTTCATAGTGCTCTGCCGGTGGCAGTTCCCGCCCGGCCAGCAGATACCACTCATCGGCCAGCCAGGCAAAGGTGGATCCCAATGTTTGCCGAAACCCGACCTGCAAAGTTTCCACCTGCCGGATCACTTCTCGGGCCTTGGCCGCATCGACAGGAACCAGCTCATCACCAGGGGGGCGAAAGCGCGTCAACCCCACCGGCACCACTGCTGCCGAGAGGACGGTGGGGATCCCGTCTACGGGCCGGCGAAAGGCGGCCAAATCGAGGAGTGTGCGGGTGAGGTGATCCCCATCGTTCCAGCCTGGGCAGACCACCACCTGTGCGTGCAGTTGCAAGCGATGCTGGCGAAACCAGGCCAACTGCTCCAAAATCAGGCCAGCCCGCGGGTTTTTGAGCAAGCGGCTGCGCAGCTCCGGGTCGGTAGCATGCACTGACACGTAGAGGGGAGAAAGGCGCAGGCGAGCGATGCGCTCCCATTCGGCAGCAGGCAAGTTGGTGAGGGTGAGGTAGCTGCCGTAGAGAAAGCTGAGGCGGTAGTCGTCGTCCTTGAGGTGCAGCGTTGCCCGCATTTCCGGAGGTTGTTGGTCGATGAAGCAAAAGGGGCAAGCGTTGGCGCACTGGATCAGGCCATCGAACAGGGCTGTCTCAAACTCTAGCCCCAGATCCTCGTCGATTCCCTTCTCCAGCTCAACTGTGCGCGGGATCCCTTGGCTATTCAAGATCTCCAGGCTTACACACTCCTCAGCGATCAGGAAGCGGTAGTCGATGAGATCGCGGGGGCGTTCGCCGTTGATGCTGACCAGGGCCTCTCCAGGTTGGATGCCCACTTCTGCTGCCAGGGATCCGGGTAAAACAGCGCTGATACGGGCGGGCTTGAGACTAGCACGAGACATAGCTAACTCATCCTCAACTGATGTGCCATTTGCCCCAGCAGGACGAAGTTCTGGGTCGGGACAGCGTTGCGGAGCAATAACGAGGCTCGGTTGACTACAAACAGTTGACTACAAACAGCGGAGAATAGCCGCCTCTAGCTCGGTTTGGCTGAGATCCGTTACCACAAACACCTCTTGCACGCTGCTTCCCTTGCGGGCCACCAGCTTGTACCCGCCCCGGATCGGCACCGAAACCCGCAACTGCAACTGGGGGATCCGCCCACGGCTGCAGGACAGAGCGCCCGGCGTCACGGTTTTAATGCCCGCCTGCCGGGTCAGGCGTTCCAAAACAGGGATCAACCCTGAGATATGGGTAGAGTGGTTCCAAACCAGACGACCAGAGGGCTCAGACATAGCGGCTAGAGTGAGGAGAGGATGGGATCCCTATCCTATTCCTCCACAAATACCTGCTGCTCGTTGTGGAAAACTGGATGTCCAAAATGCCTGAAGATTCCCCGCCTGCGGTCGTGGCTCTGATCTTGGCCGGGGGCAACAGCCGCCGCATGGGATCCGACAAAGCCCTGGTGCTTTGGGATGGGATCCCCCTGCTGCGACGGGTGGCTCAGGTGGCAGCAGCCTGCGCCGACGCGGTTTACATCCTCACCCCCTGGCCGGAGCGCTATGCGTCGGTGGTGGATCCCGGTTGGCACCTCTGGCGGGAAAACGTTCCCCCCCTGGTCGGGCAAGACCCACGTGGTCGGGACAGCATTGCGGAGCAACACCGAGGCCCGCTGCTGGCCTTTCAAGAGGGGATCCGGCGGCTACAAACCTTGGCTGCTCCCCCGGCGTGGATCCTGCTGCTGGCCTGCGATCTGCCCTGCTTGCAGGAGCAGGTTCTTGGGGATTGGCGACAGCGCCTTGCCACCCTGCCCCCTCAGACGGTGGCCGCCCTGCCCAAAAGTCAGCGGGGCTGGGAGCCCCTGTGTGGCTTCTATCGCCTGGCGCAGCTAGGTTCTCTGGAGAGTTTCTTGCAGGCAGGAGGAAGATCCTTTCAGGGCTGGTTGTCCCAGGTGCCAACAGCCATCCTGCCCCTGACCGTTCCCGACAGCGGGACGGAGTCCCTTGAGAGGATGCTCACCAATTGCAACACCCCTGCAGATCTGCAGCTGGGGGGAAACCTGGGTAGGGGGTGATCCCTGGGATCAGCAAAGGGAGGGATCCCCTCATGTCACAATGGGTAAAGATTTGCTCGGTTTCTTATCTCGGCGCCGTGCTTACTTCCCTTTACTACCGCGAGATCCCTTGCCCCGATAGTGCTCAAGTGCTGCGCTGGCTACAGGAGTGTATCCCCCTGCCCCAAGGCAGCCAGAAGGTTCTCACCCCCACAGGCTTGCGCTTACAGGGATCCGGCGCTGAGCTGGCCCTCTTCTTGTGGTCGGGGCTGAACACTACCTATCTCAAGGTGTTCCAGTGGTCGGAACAGCCCTTCCCCCGCCAAGCTCGCTGGCTGGGAGAGCTGGAACAGGCCATCCAAAGCCAATTTCCCCACCGCTACCCGCAGTTGCCCCAGATCGACCTGAACCGGGGATCCATCTTCGATCAGCTTGAGCCTTTCTACCCGCAAACGGTGAAGTATTTTCGGCGGATCCCCAATGGAGAATTTGACCTGCAGCGGGTGTACTGGTGGGAAAAGCGCTGGCGGGAAGAAGTGCAACATTGCCACGCAGCCCACCGCCCTGCTCAGCCGGTCTTGTTTCGCCAGCCTGGCCCTGAGCCGGCCCCAGTGGAGTGGGATCTGGCCATCGTGGGAGGAGCGCTGGGAGCCATCTATGGAGCGGCCATGGCTCGCTTGGGCTACCGCGTGGCCTTGGTGGAGCGACTCCCTTTTGGCCGCATGAACCGCGAGTGGAACATCTCCCGGCGGGAGCTGCAAACCCTGGTGGATTTGGGCCTTTTGAGCGCCGAGCAGATGGAGAGCTTGATCCTGCGGGAATATACAGATGGGTTCAACAAGTTTTTTGACGGCAATAGCCCGGTTCGCGCCCCTGTCCTGCACACGCCCACGGTACTCAATCTGGCCATTGATGCGGAAAAGCTATTGCAGCTCTGTGGCCAAATCCTCACTTCCTGCGGGGGAGCTATCTACGAGCGCACCGAGTTTCAGCGGGCCTATGTTGGCGAACAAGGCGTCACGCTGGTTTTGAAGGATTTGCCCACCGGCGAGGAGTTTCGGCTGGGATCCCGCCTTGTGGTGGATGCTATGGGAACAGTCTCTCCCATTGCCCAGCAGCTTTACCGCCATCGGGCTTTTGATAGCGTCTGCCCCACGGTGGGGGCTACCATTGCGGGGGGGTTTGAGCCAGGGGTATGGGATCCCCAGTTTGGGGACATTCTGGCCAGCCACGGGGACATCAGCCGCGGTCGGCAACTCATTTGGGAGCTGTTCCCCGGCCCAGGCGAAGATCTTACCTTTTATCTGTTCCACTACCACCAGGTGCATCCGGAAAACCCCGGATCCCTGCTGGAACTGTACGAAGATTTTTTCACTATTCTGCCGGAATACCGCCGCTGCGACCCAGAGCGCTTGCAGTGGAAAAAAGCGACCTTCGGCTATATCCCCGGACGATTTGGCCAGCCCCGGCACCCTGTTCGCGGCAGCGGGGCGGAGTCTTCGGAACCCTTTGACCGGATACTGCTCATAGGGGATGCGGCGGCTATGCAATCGCCCCTTAGCTTTACCGGCTTTGGATCCCTGGTGCGCAACTGCCCCCGCCTGTGCGATCTGCTGGATACGGCGCTGCGCCACGACCTGCTCAGGGCGGCGGACTTAGCCCAGATCCGGGCCTACCAGGGCAACTCGGCCGTCACCTGGCTCTTCTCGCGGGGGATGATGGTGCCCACCGGCAAGGTGCTGCCCCCCGAGCGCATCAATGCCACCCTCAACAGCTTTTTTGGCATTCTCGCCACCGAGCCGCCGGAGGTGGTGGACGATTTCATCAAAGACCGGGCTGGCTGGCTGGCCTTTAACCGCATGGCCATCAAAGCTGCCCTGCAAAACCCACGGCTGCTGCTGTGGATCTGGGAGGCCGTAGGGGCCAAAGGCTTTGCCCAGTGGCTACCCACCTACTTCAGCTATACCGGCCTGGCCTTGACCTCTGCTTTGTTCAGGGGCTGGCTTCCAAATCTGCTGCGTCGCCTGCAGCCCTGGCTAGAAGCGCGTTACCCCCGCCTGTGGCTGCGCTGCCTGCAGTGGAGCTACACCCTCACCTATGGGGTAGGGCAGCCGCGCATTCAGTTTCAACTCCCCCCCACTCAAGAAAAGACCCAAGACACAATACCAACTTGGATAGAGGAGAGGGCTTGAGCTGGTGGCGCGGTCGGAGAATGCGGCCACGCCAGTTTTTTGATGCCTGTGCTTTTGCTTGCCTCAAGTCACAATCTTCAATGTCTGCTTCAATGTCTGCAGAAAAGGCAGGTGACAATACAGCCTGTTCACAAACTGGGGGATACAAAAATCGTGTTTCCGAGGCTTGACCCC